>NZ_VRUV01000276.1:0-6114 GCF_008039455.1 Methylobacterium sp. WL116 | reverse complement strand
GGCGCGACCTTCGCCGGCGGATCGACCCAGGCCGGAGGCGTCTGCGCCTGCGCTGCGCCGGCGGCGAGGATCAGGCCGAACGCGAGCGTGGAACGCCGGGCGCCGAAGCGCGGGAGATCAGAGCACATGGGATCACCGGATGGTGGCCGAACGTCGAACGGGGCGTTTTAGAACGGCCGAGGTTAACGCAAGCGGGTGGGCGGCTGGTTCCGTCGGACCGGCACGCCGTCGCGGATCGACCGCCTTCGGCATCGACGGGTCGCGCGAATCGCGTCCGGTGCCGGCGGACGCCCGCGATTGCGCCGGCCGATCGGGAGCGCAAGACCGCGCCAAGCACGCGCGAAGCACGCGCGCGCGCCCTCCCCGACGGGCGCGCAGTCCGCCCGGCGGGCCCCGTCGCTCGAGGCACCCGGACGGGCCGGGCCGAAGGCTTCGGTCCTGATCGATGCGAGCGGAAGACCGTCCAAGCCGCGGAAACCGCCGCCCCGGCCCATGGGAAGCGCGCGATTGCGCGGGCGCCGGGGTTGAGATCGATCGGCGGGTACGCCACCTAGGCCGTATTCCGGGTCCGGGCCCCTCTGGCGGTCGAGGCGTCGACCGCGATGTCGGATCTCTGCCACGCCGTCGCCCCCGCGCCCCCGCGGGGGCGGCGAACGCGCCGAAGGGCTGCCGCTTGTCCGATTCGCAAACTCGATCCGGGATGCCGGAGGTTTTCCGATGAGCGCGGGCGTTCCTCCCCATGACGGCGCAGCGGGCCGCCGCAGGGCGCTGCTGCTGTGCAACCCGAAGGCCCGCAACGGCGGCGCCGCGATCGACGCCGTGCGCGACGCGCTGCGCGCGGGCGGGCTCGACCTGGTCGAGCCGGAGCCCGAGCGCGATGGTTGCGCGGTGATCCGGCGGCACGCGCAGGACGTCGACCTCGTGATCCTCGGCGGCGGCGACGGCACCATGAACGCGGCGGCGCCCGCCCTGGTCGAGACCGGGCTGCCGTTGGGCATCCTGCCGCTCGGCACCGCCAACGACCTCGCCCGCTCCCTCGGCCTGCCGCTCGACCCGGTGGCGGCCGCGGAGCTGATCACCACGGCGGCGGCGCAGCCGGTCGATCTCGGCTGGGTCAACGGGCACTACTTCTTCAACGTGGCGAGCATCGGCTTCTCGGCGGATCTGGCCGGCGGGCTCACCGCCGAATCGAAGAAGAAATGGGGCACGGTCGGCTACGCCATCGCCGCCTTCCGGGTGCTGCGCCGGGTGCGGCCCTTCACGGTGACGATCGAGCACGACGGAAAGCGCGAGCGCGTCACCACGATCCAGGCCTCGGTCGGCAACGGGCGCCACTACGGCGGCGGCATGACGGTGGAGGAGACCGCCACCGTCGACGATGGCAAGCTCGACTTCTACTCGCTCGAGGTGAAGCACTGGTGGCGGCTGCTCGCGCTGCTGCCGGCGCTCCGCCGCGGCACCCATGGCAGGGCCGAGGACGTGCGCGCCTTCCAGACCACCGAGGTGGTGCTGAGCACGCGCAAGCCGCGGGCCGTCAACACCGACGGCGAGCTCACCACCCACACCCCGGCGCATTTCAAGGTCTTCCCGAAGATCCTGAGGATCTACGCGCCGGATGCCGCCCGCCGGCCGGGCACCGCGAACCGGCTCTCGCCGCGCTGAGGCGCGCGCGCTTCGAGGGAGGGGCCCGATGGACCATCTCGTTCAGCTCGCCGCCGACCCGACGGTGTGGGCCGCGCTCGCGACCCTTGTGGTGATGGAGGTGGTGCTCGGGATCGACAACCTGATCTTCATCTCGATCCTGACGAACAAGCTGCCGCCCGAGCACCAGGCGCAGGCGCGCCGCATCGGCATCGGGCTCGCCCTGGTGCTGCGGCTCGGGCTGCTCGGCACGGTCGCCTTCATCGTGCAGCTGACGAGCCCGGTCTTCCAGGTCGCCGGCCACGCCTTCTCCTGGCGCGACCTGATCCTGCTCGCCGGCGGCCTGTTCCTGCTGTGGAAGGCCACCAGCGAGATCCATCACAGCGTCGACCCGCCGCCGGAGAAGGCGACGGGCGCCGCGTCGCTCGGCTTCGCCGCGGCGATCGGCCAGATCCTGCTGCTCGACCTCGTCTTCTCGATCGACTCGATTATCACCGCGGTGGGCATGACCGAGCACGTGCCGGTGATGATGATCGCCGTGATCGTGGCGGTGATCGTGATGCTGGTGGCCGCCGAGCCGCTCTCGGCCTTCATCGCCCGGAACCCGACCGTGGTGATGCTGGCGCTCGGCTTCCTGATCATGATCGGCATGACGCTGATCGCCGAAGGCTTCGGGGCGCACGTGCCGAAGGGCTACATCTACACCGCGATGGCGTTCTCGGCCGGCGTCGAGGGGCTGAACATGCTGGTGCGGCGGCGGCGACGAACCTGAGCGGCGGAGCGGTTTCTCCCTCCCCCCTCTGCGGGGGAGGGTGGCCCGCGAAGCGGGTCGGGAGAGGGGAGCGCGCTATCCGGAGAGGTCGCTCCCCTCTCCCGACCCTCGCTCACGCGAGGCCCACCCTCCCCCGCTTAAGGGGGGAGGGAAGAGGTACGGCGCATATGAAAAAGGCCCCGATCCAAGGATCGGGGCCTTCTTTTTCGTCCGAAGGCCCGAAACCCCTCAGGTGTTCATCGAGTCGAAGAAGTCGCCGTTGCTCTTGGTCTGGCGCAGCTTGTCCATCAGGAACTCGATCGCGTCGGTGACGCCCATCGGGTTGAGGATGCGGCGCAGCACGTAGGTCTTCTTGAGCGCGTCCGGGGGAACCAGCAGCTCCTCCTTGCGGGTGCCCGAGCGGGTGATGTCGATCGCCGGGAAGATGCGCTTGTCCGAGACCTTGCGGTCCAGGATGATCTCGGAGTTGCCGGTGCCCTTGAACTCCTCGAAGATCACCTCGTCCATGCGCGAGCCGGTGTCGATCAGCGCGGTGGCGATGATCGAGAGCGAGCCGCCCTCCTCGATGTTGCGGGCCGCGCCGAAGAAGCGCTTCGGGCGCTGCAGCGCGTTGGCGTCGACGCCGCCGGTGAGCACCTTGCCCGACGACGGCACCACGGTGTTGTAGGCGCGCCCGAGGCGGGTGATCGAATCCAGCAGGATGACCACGTCGCGGCCGTGCTCGACCAGGCGCTTGGCCTTCTCGATCACCATCTCGGCGACCTGCACGTGGCGGGTGGCCGGCTCGTCGAAGGTCGAGGCGATGACCTCGCCCTTCACCGAGCGGATCATGTCGGTGACCTCCTCCGGCCGCTCGTCGATGAGCAGCACGATGAGGTAGCATTCCGGGTGGTTGATGGTGATCGACTGCGCGATGTTCTGCATCAGCACGGTCTTGCCGGTGCGCGGCGGCGCGACGATCAGCGCGCGCTGGCCCTTGCCGATCGGGGCGACGATGTCGATGATGCGGGGCGAGAAGTCCTTCTTCGGCGGCGCGTCGAGCTCCAGCTTGAAGCGCTGGGTCGGGAACAGCGGCGTCAGGTTGTCGAAGTGGACCTTGTGCTTGATCTTCTCCGGGTTCTCGAAGTTGATTGTGTTGACCTTGAGCAGCGCGAAGTAGCGCTCGCCGTCCTTGGGGCCACGGATCGGGCCTTCCACCGTGTCGCCGGTGCGCAGGCCGAAGCGGCGGATCTGGGTCGGCGAGATGTAGATGTCGTCCGGGCCCGGCAGGTAGTTCGATTCCGACGAGCGCAGGAAGCCGAACCCGTCCTGCAGCACCTCGCAGGTGCCGGCGCCGATGATCTCGACCTCCTTGGCCGCGAGCTGCTTCAGGATCGCGAACATCAGCTCAGCCTTGCGCATGGTCGAGGCGTTCTCGACCTCGACCTCCTCGGCGAAGGCGATCAGGTCGGTCGGCGTCTTGGACTTGAGGTCCTGGAGCTTGACCTCGCGCATGGCGTCGAGGTCGGAGGCCGCGAGCGCGCCCTCGGTCGACGGGGTCGGGTCGGGCAAGTTCGAGTCGGGCAAGTTCGAGCCTGGGATGTCCGCGAGGGCGGAGACGTCGGACTGTTCGTTCATGGGATGTCTTGAACCGACGAAAGCGAAGGTTGAGGCAGGGAGCCTGGCAATCGGGAGAGGGCGCCGGATGTCTGGCCGCAAACGGTTGCGGCGGACCCGTGCATCGTCTGGGCGGAGCCCCGGGGGCTCACGGATGCGGCGGCGGCGCTTTTTTTAGGAGGGCAGACCACGCATATCGCGTTTTCGATGCCGGCTCAAGGGGGTGGGTTTCCGAGGCCTCGCTCCGACCGGAGGCTCGCGCGGAGCGGGCGGATCGGAGCGATGGGCGTCGCGGTCGCGGAACCCGCCGTCGTCATCCCGGGGCGCCGCGGACCTGCCCGGCATCCAGAACCGCAGGTCGCGCTGAAGATGGCGCCGGCGGCGGCTCCGGATCCCGGGCTCTGCTGCGCAGCCCCGGGATGGCAGGGTCGGTCTCGAACCGAGAGGTGAGAAAGCCGTCTCGAAGCGGATGGCCGGATCGGCCAATCCCCGCAGGACCGGATCGCTCGACGCACGACGCGCCCCCTCCCCCGTGCGGGAGAGGGGGCGCGTCGTGCGCTGCGATGCGGGGACGGGGTCGTTCGGTGCGCGCCTACGCCGCCTTGCGGCCGCCCTTCTTGCCGGCGGGCTCCTCGGTCGGCTCGGTGCCATCGAGGTTAAGCTTCTCGGCGATCTCCGAGAGCAGCGCGTCGGTCTTCTTCTCCTCCTGCAGGGTCTCGTCGAGGAGCTTGGCCGCGTCGGCGTAGCCGAGCTGGGCGGCCCAGGTCTTCAGGGTGCCGTAGCGGGCGATCTCGTAGTGCTCGACCGCCTGGGCGCAGGCCGCCAGCACCGCGTCGGCGGCGGGGCTGTCGCCGAAATCCTCCAGGTCCTCCTCCATCTCGGAGGTGATGCCCTGCATCGCCTCGCAGGTCTTGGCGCGGGCCGGCTTGCCGATGATCTCGAACACCTGGCCGAGCCGCTCGACTTGGTTGGCGCTCTCCTCGGCATGGGTCTCGAAGGCCTGGCGGAGCTCGGCATGCTCGGCGGCCTTGGCCGACTTCTTGAGCGCCTTCACCGACTGCTTCTCGGCGTAGTAGACGTCCTTCAACGTCTCGTAGAACGCATCGTGCAGCGTCTTCGGCTTGGTGGCCATGGCGGATGTCCTTCGGGTGCGTCGCGGGCGGCCCGCGACGGCAGGCGGCCCCTGGGCTGCCAACCCGCCGCCCCCGCATCGGCTCCCGACGAAATATCGCCCCCTGTGGAGGAACCGAACGCCGTCGGGCGGCGGCGGACGTCGGCCGAGGACGGCGCGTGCCGTTCAGCCGACAGCCCGCTGCAGCGCGTGCGAGGGAGGGGGCACGGCATGACCGAGCTCGCGAGCCATGGCGATCCACGCGTCGATCGCGTCGCGGACGTTCACGAGCGCTTCCTCGGGCGTCTCGCCGTCCGACATGCAGCCGGGGAGATCGGGCACGGTCGCAGCGAAGCCGCCGCCGTCGTCCTGGGTCAGTGGGGAGATCACCACGGGGTAGGTGAGTTCGCTCATGGCGCGGCTCCGACCTTGTCGATGAACCGAACAAGTTCGCGGATATACCACCCCTTGATCGGCCGAGCGGCGGGGATCGTCAACTTTTCGAATTGCGACCGGTGGCCGACCCGATAGTGCGAACCGCCGCCCCGTGGTGGATGGCAAGCTACGTCGAACTCGGCGCAGAGCGCAGCGATGTCCGACACGGTCCACCCAGCCGCGGGATTGGCCCGCATCGCTTCCAGGCGTTTCGACATGCAGCACCACCTCCTGATTCGAAGGCAATCATTAACGGTGATGCGTTAATTCTTATTGATCCGGCAGTTTATCGCGAATGGGTTAGGACCAGGTTAATCGCTGGAGCCACGTCAGCGATGTCCCGCCTGGTCGGATATCCGCGCGACGATCCGCGCCACCTCCGCCTCGGCGGCGGCGAAGCCGAGGCTCGTGTCGATCACGTAGTCGGCCCGCGCCCGCTTCTCGGCGTCCGGCATCTGCTTGGCGCGGATCGCCTCGAAGGCGGCCTCGGTCATGCCGGGGCGGGCGAGCACCCGGGCGCGCTGCACCGCGGGCGGCGCGGTGACCACGAGGACGGCGT
>NZ_VRUV01000275.1:0-6160 GCF_008039455.1 Methylobacterium sp. WL116 | reverse complement strand
CGCCGCGCCGGCCGCCGGCCCCGAGGCGCGCGGCGTGCCCGAGGTGATCGACACCGGGACCCTGTCGTTCCGCGGCCGCACCGTGCGGCTCGCCGGCGTCGACGGCCAGGGCGGCCACCTCGCCCGCCAGCTCGCGCGCTACCTGCGCCGCCGCGAGGTGGTGTGCGCGCCCGATGCCGGCGGAACCCAAGGCACCCGCTGCCGCATCGACGGCGACGACCTCGCCGCGCTGATCCTCTCGGCCGGCGGCGCCCGCGCCAGCGAGGACGCGCCGCCCGACTTGCTCGCGGCGGAGGAGCAGGCGCGGTCGGAACGCACCGGGATGTGGGGCGGGCGCCGCTGAGGAAACGTGCCGGCTTACCCGGGGCCTTGCATGCGATCCGGGCCCGCGGCGATCGACGAAGCGCTCCGGTTGGAGGCGGCCGTTCATAACGCGTTGTAGAACCCGATCGCCTCCTCGAGCTCGCGCTCCTCGTAGCCGAAATGCGAGATCACGATCTGCTCGAAGGTCTCGTAGATCCTGCCCAGGGCGAGGGCGTAGTCCCGGCGCGGATCCACGGCGATGGCGCGCGCGATCTGCAGGATGCGTTCGAGCAGGGCGTGAACGGTCCGGTGCTCCGCGCCGAGGCGGTCGAGGACCGGGCTCATGCTTGCGTCCTGCCTGATGGCCGGAAAGACGCTGCCTTCCTCGATGTCGTGATGCATCTGGAGCATCTGGCATTGTTGCCCGCACAGGTTGCCGAACGCGCGGAAGTTCGCGACCATCGACAGGGACGCGACGCCCTCGGACACGGCCTCGACGGTGCCGGTCCCCGACCGGAACCGGTCGAGCGCAGCGCGGACGGCGGCAAGCTCGGCGAGGTGGTGCCGGTGATACAGGCCCAGGCGCCGCCCTCGGGCGCGTTGCATCGGGGTGACGCCGGGGATGGCCGGTGCCCTGGGCCGGGTCGCGTCGTCCAGGAAGGGGATCCCTTCCAGGGTCAGGATGGGTTCGACCGTCATGGCGGGCAGGCTTTCGCTTCGGAACTCGTGGGAAGGGCGAGGGACCGGGTTCGCGCCTCCGCGTCAGCCCGCCGGTTGGCGCCTCTTCAGCTCCATGTTCTCGCGGTAGAGCAATTGGAGGCTCTTGAAGACGCCGGCGAGATACGACGCGTAGGTCGGCAGGGTGTCTGCGGCGACGCCCGCGCGTGTCGCGAAATGCGCGACGATGGCATCGGACTCGGCGGTGAGGACGCCGGGCGTCAGCTCGGCCGTCGGATAGGCGACCCGGGTTCCGGTTCGTGCGAGAAGGCTGCCGATCGCCTTCTGCTCCTTCGTGCCTTGGACGAACTCCCGCAAGGTCACGTGGTCGAGCTGCCCGGTTTCCAGGAGGAACAGGCGGACCTTGAAGCAGAACGGGCAGCCGGCCATCAGGTAGATGACGGGCTTGAACGGGGTATCGGTCATCGTCGGGTTTCCTGTTCGATGCGGGCTCGAAAGGTCGATGCGGCCGGAGCAAACGACTTCAGCCGCTATCCTGAGAGGCATCAGCACAGCCGGGCGACGGCGAGGCTCGCGACCAGCAGCAGGATCGCCGGCGCGGGCGAGGACGGCAGCACCGGGAGGTGGGCGAGGATCGCGCCTGTCATGTTCGCCGCGAGCCAGACGGCACCGAAGAACCCGTAGCCCGGCACCAGGAGGGTCGCGGCTCCGACGACTTCGATCACGCCCGTGACGATCCTGAGCCATTGCCCGAGGCCGATCTGATCGAAGAACTGGATCATGATCGGAACGCCGCCGCGCCTGGCACCGCCGGTTTCCAGGAAGGCGACGACGAGCAACGCCGTCAGGATCGGGACGGTGATGTCGCGAGCGCGCGCGGGCGCAGCTGCAGGAGCGACGAGGGTCTGCGACATGCGCGATCTCCTTGCTGGACGGTGAAGCCGGAGCGATCGCCGGTCGCGCGCGCCGATGCATGGGGTTCCGTCTCGTGCCTCGGTTTCGCTTAGTGACCGGGTCATGATATGAATTCGCGGAGCCGTCGCAAGACGGCACAAACCGGATACCGAGGTTACATGGATGTGACCGCGTCCCAGCCGAAGCACTCGCCCGAGTGCCTGCGCGTCTCGCAACTGCTGTCGCGCATCGGCGACAAGTGGACCGTGCTCGTGATCATGCTGTTGCGTGAGCGCGCGTGCCGTTTCAGCGAACTCAAGCGCGGCGTCGACGGGATTTCGCAGCGAATGCTGGCCCTCACGCTGCGCCATCTTGAGCGGGACGGTCTGGTGACCCGGACGGTGACGCCGACCATCCCGCCGCGCGTCGACTACGAACTCACGGAGATCGGGCATTCCCTCGCGGAGCCGATCCAGGCGCTCGGGCGATGGGCGTTCGACAACCTCGCCCGGATCGACGCCGCACAAGCATCGTACGATGCGCGCGCGGAGGCGGCCTGACGCCACCCCATCGCACCCGTGGATTCACTGGCGTCGGTGACGGGCTCCGTCAGCGCTCGACGGCGTCCCCTGCGGCATGATCGGACGGCGCCGGGACATGCGGCGCGTGCTGTGGCGTTCACCGCGCAGGATGTCGAGGAAGCCCGATGCGAGCGGAAACGGAAGGCCCCCCGCTGCCGCATCGGCGGCGGCGACCCCGCCGCGTTGATCCTCTCTGCCGGTGGCGCCCGTGCCTTCGAGGGTCGGGTTCGGCGACAGACGGCCGTCGCCCTATCGGTCCGCGAGCCAAACGGCCTGACGCGGTCGCCGGCGGCTGCTAGCGTCCGATCCGACGCGAACAAGAACGTCTGCGGGAGGTCACGATGCGGAAACCCGTCCTGGGTCTCGCCTGGGCGCTGCTGAGCTTCGGGTCACCGGCTCTGGCCGAGCCTGCGCCCGACCATCCGGCGACCTTCAAGCCGGCGCAGCGCGAGGGCTACTTCTTCGTCGGCGGCGCCTACGAGACGGTCGCGGGCAAGGATGCCGCCGTCGGGCAGATGTTCGTGCAGTATCACGCGCCGGTCGAGGTGGCGCAGCCCTATCCCGTGGTGATGGTGCACGGCACGGCGCAGACCGGCGTGAACTTCCTCGGCACGCCGGACGGGCGTCCCGGCTGGGTCGATCGGTTCGTCGAGAAGGGGTTTGCCGTCTACGTCGTCGATCAGGTCGGCCGCGGCCGGTCCGGCGACGATCCGGACGCCTACGGCCCCTATGCGCGGCTCGCGCCGAACGACCTGGAGACGATCTTCACCGGGCAGGAGCGCTTCGACCTGTTTCCGCAGGCCAAGCTTCACACCCGCTGGCCGGGCGGGGCCGGCGTGAGGGGCAACGCGGCGTTCGACCAGTTCTACTTCTCGCAGGTGCCGTTCATCGCCAGCGCCCTGCGCAGCGAGGAGCTCGTCGACCCCGCGCTGATCGCGCTGCTCGAGAAGATCGGGCCGTCCGTCCTGCTGACGCATTCGCAGGCCGGCGTGTTCGGATGGGCGGTGTCGGACCGGCGCCCCGACCTGGTGAAGGCGCATGTCGCGGTCGAGCCGAACGGGCCGACCTTCTACGACATCCGCTTCAAGGGGGGAGCGGACTGGTACGAGAAGGTCGGCGAGGCGCGCGCCCGGCCCTACGGCATCACCCGCGTGCCGCTGACCTTCGATCCGCCGGTCTCGACCCCGACCGACCTCGTCGTGGCGCAGTCCGAGGCGCCGCTCCGTCCCGGCCAGATCCGCTGCTGGCTCCAGGCCGAGCCGGCACGCAAGCTGCCGAATCTCGCCCGCGTACCGGCCGTGATCGTGACGGCCGAGGCCTCGTTCCGCGCGACGATGGACGACTGCACCGGTGCCTTCCTCGAGCAGGCGGGCGCCAAGCCCGACCGCTTGGCGCTGGCCGAGCACGGCATCCACGGCAACGGCCACATGATGATGCTGGAGACCAACAACGGCGGGGTCGCCGACGCGATCATCGGATGGATCGCCGGCAGGCTGAAGTAGCGGCGCGGCCTACCGGAACGGCGGCTCGTCGAAGCTGCGCAGCTTGCGCGAGTGCAGGCCGTGGCGGTCGCCGCGCAGGATGTCGAGGGCGGCGAGCCCGATCAGCAAGTGCTCGGCCACCGCTCGCTCGTAGAAGGCGTTGGCCGCGCCCGGCAGCTTGATCTCGCCGTGCAGCGGCTTGTCGGAGACGCAGAGCAGCGTGCCGTAGGGCACCCGCAGGCGGTAGCCCTGCGCGGCGATCGTCCCGCTCTCCATGTCGACGCCGATGGCGCGGCTGAGGTTGATCCGGCGGCGTTCCTGGCTGAAGCGCAGCTCCCAGTTGCGGTCGTCGTAGGTGACGACCGTGCCGGTGCGCAGGCGCCGCTTCAGCGCGTCGGCCTTCTCGCCCGTGACCTGCGCGGCCGCGGCCTGGAGCGCGAGCTGCACCTCGGCGAGCGCCGGCACCGGAACGTCCGGCGGCACCAGCTCGTCGAGGATGCGGTCGCGGCGCATGTAGCCGTGGGCGAGCACGTAGTCGCCGATGGTCTGCGATTGCCGCAGGCCGCCGCAATGCCCGACCATCAGCCAGCAATGCGGGCGCAGCACCGCGAGGTGATCGGTGATCGTCTTCGCGTTCGAGGGGCCGACGCCGATATTGACCAGCGTCGTGCCCTGCGCGGTGCCGTCGGCACCTTCGGACGCGAGATGGTAGGCCGGCATCTGGAAGCGGTGCCAGGGCGAGGCGGCCATCAGCGCCGCCGGGTCGGCGGAGGCGGCCTCGCCGCGCGTCACGGTGATGCCCCCCGGCATGACCAGCTTGGTGAAGCCCTCCGCGCCTGAGGCGAGGCGCTCCAGCCCGTGGCGGACGAACTGGTCGACGTAGCGGTGGTAGTTGGTCAGCAGGATCCAGGGCTGGACCTCGCGCCAGTCGCAGCCGGTGTAGTGCACGAGGCGACGGAGCGAGTAATCGACCCGCACGGCGTCGAACAGGGCGAGCGGGCGCGGCTCGTCGGCCATCGGCTGCCAGGTCCCGTCGGCGATCTCGTCGCCGACGAGCGAGAGCAGCGGCACCGGGAACCAGGTCGCGAGCTCGGCCGGGCTGACGCGTCCCGCGCCGAGGTCGGTGCCGGGCTCGAGCACGTAGGAATACGGGATCTCCTGCGCGCTCAGGCCGACCTCGAGCCCGACCCCGTAATCGGCCACCAGCGGCTCGAGCTGCGCCGTCAGGTAGGCGCGAAAGTCGGCGGGGCTGGTGACGGTGGTGCTGTAGGTGCCCGGCGCCTGCATCTTGGCGGTCGCGCGGCTGATGCGCGGGACCGGGCCGGCGGGCCGGTAGGTCACGCGAAGCTCCGGGTAGCGGAACTGCAGCCGCTCGGCGGCGTCCGGCGGCTTGCCGCCGTCCAGCGTGCGGGTCAGCGCGGTGCGCAGGGCCTGGGTCGCGCCGGCATGCAGCTCGACCAGCCGGTCGACGGCGGTCGCGACGTCGGCCACCGCCTCCATCGGGCGCAGTTCGTTCTCGATCACGCGCGTTCCCCGTTCAGATCCTGCCTGGCCCGTCCCGCCCGGCTCTACACCCCGGCGCCCGTGCGCGCGAGACGGGGCTTGCGGTCGGCGTCGCGTTGCCCGAAAGCCGGCGGATGACCGATCGGGATGCCAAGAACGCGACCAGCATGGACGCCGCCGGCGACGCGTTCGCGCGCCGCGCGGGCGAGGAGGCCGTCGCCCTCCCCGATCGCGCCGATGCCGGGCTCCACTTCATCGGCCGCATCCACACGCCGTGGACGGTTCGCGGAGACTGCCCGAAGAACGGGTTGCAGACCGACGCGGCCTGCACCGTCGCGGTCGATCCGCGCTACGCGCCGGGCCTGCAGAACGTCGAGGGCGCGAGCCACCTGATCCTGCTGTACTGGATGGACCGGGCCGAGCGCGGCCTGCTGGTGCAGCGCCCGCGCCACGCCGACGGCAGCCGCGGCACGTTCTCGCTGCGCTCGCCGGCGCGGCCGAACCCGATCGCGCTCTCGGTGGTGGAGCTGCTCGGACGCGACGGCGCGACCCTGACGGTGCGCGGTCTCGACTGCCTCGACGGCACCCCGCTCCTCGACATCAAGCCCTACTACGCGACGACCGATTCCCGGCCCGACGCGACGGTGGACCGGGCCGGAACCGCCCGCGCATGAGGCGCCGCGTCGTCGCCGGCCAGGAAGACGTAGTCGGCGGGCGCCT
>NZ_VRUV01000274.1:0-6174 GCF_008039455.1 Methylobacterium sp. WL116 | reverse complement strand
GATCGCCGAACGTGCCGGTCCACACATGAGGACCAGCACGCACCCTGGCGCGGGGTGGAGCAGCCCGGTAGCTCGTCAGGCTCATAACCTGAAGGTCACAGGTTCAAATCCTGTCCCCGCAACCAAACACACCACATACACCTCACAAAACCGCAAACAGCCGGCCCGCGCACCACGCAGGCCGGCTGTTTGCGTTTAGGGACAGCAGTCGACGCCGAGGCGATAACGGTCGCCTGCGGCTCTGCCAAAGCCCTGCGTCCGACATTCCACCTGACGACCGCCGTTGCGCGTCCCCCGCAGGGGAGGGGGCACGGCAAGATGACGGCACAGGGACGTCGCGCGTCTACTCGGCCTGCGGAGCCGGCGTTCCGCTGTCGGGATTTATGCCTTCCACCGGCGGCTTGCGACGGGGACGGGGCGTCGCTGCGGGCGTGGCCGTCGTGGTGACGCCGAGGCGGGTGGCCAGCGCGAGGGCGCGGTTCTCGGTCACCCGGAGATGGCAGAAGCCGTGGGCGCCCTCCCTTGCGTAGGTCCGGCAGAGCTGCTCGCGGTCCGAGGAGAAGGCGGCCTGCTCCGTGACGATCGGCCGAACGTCCTCGCGCCGGGCGCGCTGCGTCATCAGCTTGTAGTTCTCACGCACCGCCTTGTCGGCGACCCCGCGGGCCGAGTCGAACTCGGCCGAGCGCGGGATCAGGCCGGCGGCGGCCGGCCCCCACAGGCCGACCGGGGCGGTGGCGCAATCCTGCGCCGAGAACGTGCATAGCGGGGTCGGGCCGAGGCTCGATACCAGCACGCCTCCTTCCGTCACGTCGAAGCGCAGCGGGCATTCGGCGGCGGCCGCCTCGTAGCGCGGCACGCCCTCGGGCTTGCCCTCGGAGGTCAGCGACACGGGCCCGCCGCCGCCGAGCGGCACCTTGCAGGATTCGGTCGGCTGCGAGACCTTGGTGCCGGGCAGCGTGATCCTGGCCGCCATCCCGGATCCCGAGCGCTCGAGCTTGAGGCTTCCGGTCAGGCCGTTGAGCATCAGCTCCTGCCCGACGACGCCGTCTTCCGAGGGCGCCTTCAGCACCACCGGCCGGGCGGGCACCGCAGGGCGCGGCGCGTCGGGCAACGGTGCCGACGGATCGTCGGGAAGCGGCGTGCCGGGGATGGGTCCCGACGGCGGGGCGGTCGGGACGCCGCGGGGCGGAACCGGAGGCTTGGCTGCGCGGCCGATCCCGAACAGCTCCTCGAAGAAGTTCTGGGCCGAGGCTTCGCCGGGCATCAGGGCCGCGAGGGCGAGGCAGGGGGCCGCGAGCAACGGGAGGACGGGTCTGCGGGTCGGACGCATCGGGTCTTTCGGGCCGGGGACGGCGGCAGGTGGCCCGCGCGATGCCGGCCTCGCACCCTGCCGGACGCTCTTTACGAAGCGTTAACACGCCTTCGATGGCGCGGGCGTGGCCGAGGCGCAACAAAATGCAGGCCGGCACGACGTGCGCTTTGCGGGCCCACAGGTCGAATTTGGGTCACCGGGATGCAATGCAGGGGCGAGCCAGCGGAGAAACCGACCGTCCGGCGGCATTCGCCGAGCCGGCGCAAGGACTTGCACGGATCGCGCATCTCGGGGCCCGGCTTCGCCTTGCGAGCCCGCATCGCCCTTCTTATATCCGGCGAGACGCGGGATTAAGCATGGGATTGGAGCCGTTCGCGGCCCTTGTTCCGGCCCCGGTTCCGTCTCCACATCTTCTCACACCACACCGCCATGGGCCGAGCTGCTTCGGGGCTCGGCGGTCTGCTTGATCGCAACCAACAAAAGGGATCCCACCATGGGTAAAGTCATCGGCATCGACCTCGGCACCACCAATTCGTGCGTCGCCGTGATGGAGGGCTCGCAGCCCAAGGTCATCGAGAACGCGGAAGGCGCCCGCACCACGCCGTCCATCGTCGCCTTCACCGACGACGGCGAGCGCCTCGTCGGCCAGCCGGCCAAGCGCCAGGCCGTCACCAATCCCGAGCGCACCTTCTTCGCCATCAAGCGCCTCGTCGGCCGCACCTACGACGATCCGATGACGCAGAAGGACAAGGGCCTCGTGCCTTACAAGATCGTCCGCGGCGACAACGGCGACGCCTGGGTCGAGGCCGACGGCAAAAAGTACTCGCCGTCCCAGATCTCGGCCTTCACCCTTCAGAAAATGAAGGAGACCGCCGAGTCGCATCTCGGCCAGCCGGTGACGCAGGCCGTCATCACGGTGCCGGCCTACTTCAACGACGCCCAGCGCCAGGCGACCAAGGACGCCGGGCGGATCGCCGGCCTCGAGGTGCTGCGCATCATCAACGAGCCGACGGCGGCGGCGCTCGCCTACGGCCTCGACAAGAAGAAGGCCGGCACCATCGCGGTCTACGACCTCGGCGGCGGCACCTTCGACGTGTCGATCCTCGAGATCGGCGACGGCGTGTTCGAGGTGAAGTCGACCAACGGCGACACCTTCCTCGGCGGCGAGGACTTCGACAACCGCGTGGTCGAGTACCTGACCGCCGAGTTCAAGAAGGAGCAGGGCATCGACCTGACCAAGGACAAGCTCGCCCTCCAGCGCCTCAAGGAGGCCGCCGAGAAGGCCAAGATCGAGCTGTCCTCGGCGACCCAGACCGAGATCAACCTGCCCTACATCACCGCCGACGCCACCGGTCCGAAGCATCTCGCGCTCAAGCTCAGCCGCGCCAAGTTCGAGTCGCTGGTCGACGATCTGGTCCAGCGCACGATCGAGCCGTGCCGCAAGGCACTCAAGGATGCCGGCGTCTCGGCCTCCGAGATCGACGAGGTCGTGCTCGTCGGCGGCATGATCCGCATGCCGAAGATCCAAGAGGTTGTGAAGTCGTTCTTCGGCAAGGAGCCGCACAAGGGCGTCAACCCGGACGAGGTCGTGGCCATCGGCGCCGCGGTCCAGGCCGGCGTGCTCCAGGGCGACGTCAAGGACGTGCTGCTGCTCGACGTGACCCCGCTCTCGCTCGGCATCGAGACGCTGGGCGGCGTGTTCACCCGGCTCATCGATCGCAACACCACGATCCCGACCAAGAAGAGCCAGACCTTCTCGACGGCCGAGGACAACCAGAACGCGGTCACCATCCGGGTCTTCCAGGGCGAGCGCGAGATGGCGGCCGACAACAAGCTGCTCGGCCAGTTCGACCTGATGGGCATTCCGCCGGCCCCGCGCGGCATGCCGCAGATCGAGGTGACCTTCGACATCGACGCCAACGGCATCGTCAACGTGACGGCCAAGGACAAGGCGACGAACAAGGAGCACCAGATCCGCATCCAGGCCTCGGGCGGCCTCTCGGATGCGGACATCGAGAAGATGGTCAAGGACGCCGAAGCGAACGCGGAGGCCGACAAGCGCCGCCGTGAGCTCGTCGAGGTGAAGAACCAGGGCGAAAGCCTGATCCACGCGACCGAGAAGTCGGTCAAGGAGTACGGCGACAAGGTCTCGGAGGCCGACAAGGGCGGCATCGAGACGGCGATGACCGCGCTCAAGACCGCGCTCGAGGGCGAGGACGTCGAGACGATCAAGGCCCGCACCACCGACCTGATGCAGGCCTCGATGAAGCTCGGCGAGGCGATGTACGCTGCGAGCCAGACCCCCGAGGGCGGTCCGGACGCCGCCGCCGGCCAGGAAGCCAAGAAGGACGACGTCATCGACGCCGACTTCTCGGAGGTCGACGAGAAGGACCAGAAGAAGCGGGCGTAAGCTCCGCGCGCAGCCTGAAGCGGGGCCGGAGCGATCCGGTCCCGTTTTCGCTTGCGGGTTCGGCTTCGGGCCGTCATTCCGGGGGCCGCTCCGGCGCCCGCGCGGAGCGGGCGGCCGCCCGGGCGCGACACGACCCTTCAAGACGCGGAACAGCGACATCGCCGACTGCCTGGGGCAGGCGGACGGATTGTTAGGGACTATCGAGGCAAGGCATGTCGAAGCGGGACTATTACGAGATCCTGGGCGTCGCCAAGACCGCGTCGGACGGCGAGATGAAGGTCGCCTTCCGCAAGCTCGCCATGACCTACCACCCGGACAAGAATCCCGGCAACAAGGACGCCGAGATCAAGTTCAAGGAGATCAACGAGGCGTATCAGTGCCTGTCCGACGGGCAGAAGCGCGCCGCCTACGACCGCTTCGGCCACGACGCCTTCACGCAGGGCGGCGGCCAGGGCGGGCCCGGATTCGGCAACGAGTTCGGCGACTTCATGTCGGACATCTTCGACAACTTCTTCGGCGACGGCCGCGGCGGCCAGCAGCAGACCCGCGGGCGCGGCGGCGCACCGGGCCGCGAGCGCGGGGCCGACCTGCGCTTCAGCCTGGAGATCTCGCTCGAGGAGGCCTTCACGGGGAAGGCCGAGACCATCAAGATCCCGACCTCGATCACCTGCGAGACCTGCGCCGGATCGGGGGCGAAGCCCGGCTCCAAGCCGCGCACCTGCCAGACCTGCGCCGGCTACGGCCGAGTGCGGGCGGCGCAGGGGTTCTTCGCGATCGAGCGCACCTGCCCGAACTGCCACGGTCGCGGCGAGATCGTCGACGACCCCTGCACGGCCTGCGCCGGCGCCGGCCGGGTCAACCGCGAGCGCACGCTGGCGATCAACGTGCCGGCGGGCGTCGACGACGGCCTGCGCATCCGGCTCGCCGGCGAGGGCGAGAGCGGCCTGCGCGGCGGGCCGGCCGGCGACCTCTACGTGTTCCTCTCGATCAAGCAGCACGCCTTCTTCCAGCGCGACGGTGCCGACCTGTTCTGCCGGGTCCCGATCTCGATGGTGACGGCGGCGCTGGCCGGCGAGATCACCGTGCCGGTGATCGACGGCTCGCAGACCCAGGTGCGGATCCCGGCCGGGACCCAGACCGCCAAGCAGTTCCGCATCAAGGGCAAGGGCATGCCGGTCCTGCGCACCCGCGAGGTCGGCGACCTCTACATCCAGGTCTTCGTCGAGACGCCGCAGAACCTGACCAAGCGCCAGCGCGAGCTGCTCCAGGAGTTCGGCCAGACCGCCTCCGACGACAATCATCCGGAGGCCGCCGGCTTCTTCTCGAAGGTGCGCGATTTCCTCGGCGGCTTCGGCGGCACCGCCCGCCAGTAGCGGGAAACGCAAGATGCGGGGCCGGGCGGATCAAAACCGGCCGGCCCCGGTTGAGCCTTCGGCCGAGGTCGCTTCGATCGCCGAGGCTGGTGTGATCGCAATGCGCTAGGCACGAGCGCAACCTTGCCTGTAAGACATGTGCCGACCGCTGCGCTGACCGCCGGGATCGCGACGTCGCGATCGGACCTGAAGGAACATCGGACTTGCCGCCGCTACGTCGTTCCAGTGCGAAAGCCTCGTCCGTGAACGCGAAGGTGCGGCGCGATCCGCTGGAGGACGAGGCGCGGTTCCTCAAGTCCTGGCTCGAGCGCCCCCTCGTCACCGGCTCGGTCACCCCGTCCGGCAAGATGCTGGCCCGGACCATGGCGGCCTACGTCGATCCGGCCGTCTCCGGTCAGGTGATCGAGATCGGACCCGGCACCGGCCCCGTCACCGAGGCGCTGATCCGCCGGGGCGTCGCGCCCGAGCGGCTGGTGCTCATCGAGTTCAACCCCGATTTCTGCACCCTGCTGAAGCGCCGGTTCCCCGGCGTCACCGTGGTGCGCGGCGATGCCTACGACATTCGCGGCAGCGTCGGCGCGGTGCTGACCGGGCCGGCGGCCGCGACGGTCTCGAGCCTGCCGCTGTTCACCAAGCCGCTCGAGCAGCGCCTCGACCTGCTCAACACCGCCCACGACCTGATGCATCCCGGCGCGCCGTTCGTGCAGTTCACCTACGCCGTCGTGCCGCCGATCCCGGCGCGCTGCGCGCTGGGCAGCTACACCGCCAGCGGCTCGAACCGGGTCTGGCTCAACCTGCCGCCGGCCCGGGTCTGGGTCTACCGCCGGCCCTGATCGGCGGGGTGCCCCAATGCGAGCTGAGCGTAGGCCTCAGGTCGCATTCAGGTGCTGGTTGCTACTTCTCCTCTCAAGGCCGGTGCGCGAGCAGCCGGTCGCCCGAGAAGGAGAACCGCCGATGTCCACGACGCCGACCCGAACCCGCCTCGCCCTCGCGGCCCTTGCGCTCGCCGGCGGCCTCCGGATGATTGTCGTCGGAGGCGGTCTGGCCGAACTCCTGGAGCCGCGGCCGTATCCGTAGCC
>NZ_VRUV01000273.1:0-6186 GCF_008039455.1 Methylobacterium sp. WL116 | reverse complement strand
AGCGAGGCCAGGGTCTGCGCCGCGACCGGGGCGACGGCGGGGGCGAGAAGCGCGAACAGCCCGAGGCCGAGCGCCCGGATCACCGTCCCCTTGCTGCTGAACACCCGGCCCATCGCCACAACCCTCCGTCGATGGAGGCAGGATGGGGCCGCTCGCCCTCCGCGGCGCTGAAGCCGATCCGCGCAATTTTATCGATTCCCCGGTGCGACCGGACCGGCTCGCAACAGCCCGAACCGGACGCTGTGGCGACGCCGCGGATTGTCGGCATCGCGTTGAGGATCGGGAAACCTTGTGCCGCCGGATCGCGACCGCCCGATGTCGCAGCCGCACGCCGATGGCGAATCGGAGCGAACGCCGCGGGCGTGAGTCGGCCCCTCGCAGCGCTGGCCGGTGTCGGGTCGGGTCAGCGGCGCGCCTGCGATGACGGCATCGCTCGGGATCGGCCGATCACGCGACGCGACGCGCGCGCCGGTCGCCTGCGATGGCGGCTGTCCGAGGTCTCGGGAGCGCGGCGTCTACAGCGTCATGCCGTCGTGGAAGCGATCGGGGGAGAGCGGCAGCATGAACTGGACGCCGAACCCGCCCTCGAAGTAGCGCACGAGCTTCCCCGGCGTGCTGCCGATCGTGACGGTCGCGCCGAGCGGGGGAACGTTCAGGCTGGCCAGGGCCACGCCGGACATCGAGATGTCGATGACCCGCGCCTTGATCTCGCGCCCGCTCTCCAGACGCACGATCACCGCCGGCTGCTTGGGCACGACGCGCTCGTGGGTTCGGCCTTCCGGCAGGCCGAGGATCTCGCGGTTGGCGAGCCAGGTGAGCTGCGAGGCGATCTTGTCGCGCTTGCGCGGCGTCGCCGAAAGCTGCACGGCGAATCCACCCGGGGGATGCCGGGCGATGACGCCCTCGATCCGGCCGATATGCTCGAGGTACAGCACCACGCGCTCGCCGAGCTCGCCCACGACCGCGCAGGTCAGACGGACCCCGCCGGGCGACATGTCGACGGTCTGGCACGGGTATTCGCGGCGATCCGACAGCATGTAGCGACCGAGCAGCGCCACCGGCACGCGCTGGTGGCGGCGCAGATCGGAGGCCTGCGCGAGGCGCAACGTGGTCGTTCCCACTGGTGTCTGCGCCGTGTTCATTCCGAAGCCGGCTTGATCCGTTGGTGATCGGACTCAAAACCTAACGCGGTCTCGTTACGAAACCCTTTTTTTCGGATGACGCAATCTCAGGTCAGATTCGGCCGCCGCGGTGGACCAGGAGATGGCCGCGACGGAAGGGGCTGCCGTCGTTGGCCGGCGGGGGGAGGGCACCGAACGAGCCGGCCTCCGAGGCGAGGATCGCGAGGCCGGCATCGCCGTCGGCCGAATCACCCCGAAACAGCCCGGCCTCGGGCCGGTTCAGCACCCGGAGCGAGAGCGTGTCGAGGCGGACGAGCGGCCGCAGGCCGAGCCAGGCCGGCGGGCTCACCGGGCTCAGGGTGCCGAGCGCCCGCGCCTGGGTGCGCCCGCGGTGGCGCAGCGGCAGGAGCAGGAACTCGAGGTCGATCGCCTCGCCGGCGCTGTTGGTGCCGCGCAGCCCCGCGACGACGCCGAGCGCGTCGTGCGCCACGATCTCGACCATCCGCCAGGGGTCGGCGGGCGCCGTGCCCCAGAGATCGGACAGGTGCGAGGCGCGCAGCTCCCGCCCGAACAGGGCGCAGACCCGGGTGCCGGCGAGCCGGAGGGTCGCGGTCCGGTGCGGCATGTCGATCTCGAGGATCAGGCTGTCGGCCAACAGGTGGCGGATCTCTCCCGGCTCGATCTCGGCGCGCTCCGGCGCACAGCGCTGGCCGCGGATCCGATCCCAGTAGCTGTGGAGCATGCGGCTCGTCGGATGCTTCATGAGTGTCCCGGAACGATGCACGGCGGCGTGACGATGGGTGCCGCTTCGGAACACCTGCGATCAGGCGCGATGCATCCGGCGGCAGTTCGAGACCCACGGCGCACAGCCTATGCCCCCGGCCGCGGCCAAGCTCGCGCAACCCTTCGTTAAGGTTACGAAGAGGTTGACGTTGCGTGACGCGCGCCGCCGCATGACAGTGATCACGACAGCGTGACGGCTCGGGTTCGCCCCGCGCCGGCCACGCCTCCGGGTCGCCTTTGCGAGGGGCACGGAGAGATCGGGCGCTCGGCGCCCCGCCGTCTCCTGGTCCGGACGGCGCCCGAACCCGATGCGGGCTCGGGGATCCTTCGCTTCAGGGAGGGGGTCCATCACCGGGCCACCTCCCTTTTTTTGTTCGCCGACCGGCATTCCGGCCGCCGCCGTCGCCGCAGGCCCTTGCCCCGCGGGCCGCCGCGCCGACATGTGGCGCCATGGATGCCTCGCCCGATCTGCCGCGCCAGGGCCGCGTGCCCGTCTTCAACATGCCGGGCGTGGTCACCGTCTCGATCGGCCTCCTGCTCGCGATCCACGCGGTCCGCGAGATCCTGCTGCCTGACAGCTGGGACATCCGCCTGGTCCTCGACCTCGCGCTGGTGCCGTCCCGCTGGACGACGTGGCTCGACCCGGCCCAGGCCGACGCGGTGATGCGGGCGGCGAGCGAGGTCGGCGACGCCCAATTCGCGGCCGCGCGCGAGGCCTTCGCCCGCTACGTGCTGACCGATCCCGGCCCGTACCTGTGGAGCTTCGCGACCTACGGCCTGCTGCACGGCTCGTGGATGCACGTGATCTTCAACACCGTCTGGCTCGCCGCCTTCGGCTCGCCGGTGGCGCGGCGCTGCGGTGCCTGGCGCTACGGCCTGATCGGGCTCGCCGGGACGGTCGCCGGCGGCGCGCTGCACGTGGCGATCGACCCGCTGAGCACCGCACCGCTGATCGGCGCCTCGGCCGGCGTGTCGGCGCTGATGGCGGCCGCCGCCCGCTTCGTGTTCCAGCCGCCGCTGCCGGGCTACGGCACCCAGCCCTGGCAGCTGCCGCCCCGGCGGCCGGTCGAGACGGTGCCGGAGCTCCTGCGCAACCGCACCGCGGTGACCTTCCTGGTGATCTGGATGGCGACGAACCTGCTGTTCGGCCTGATCAGCCTGCCGCTCGGCGCCGAGAGCGCCGCCGTCGCGTGGGACGCGCATCTGGGCGGCTTCGTCGTCGGCTTCCTGATGTTTCCGTTCGTCGATCCGCGGGAACCGGTCGCGCAATAGTCCCGGTGCGGGCGGGCACGACTGTTTCGCTGCCGGTCTCGGCCGGCGAGATCAGCATTGGCGTAGCGAACGGACCCCCGAGACGGTCGTGCCCGGCCTTGCCATGACGCGGCATCCGCCACACACTCGCGCGGAGCGCAGGCGCGATCCGGGATCAACCCGGGCACGTCGCGGTCGGCGCGCACCGTGGCTGACGGCGCGCGCGGCTTCACCTCCTGGGAGGGATCTTCATGACCATCGCACGCATCCTCGCCGAGAAGGGCGGGGACATCGTCACCATCACCCCCGAGCGGACCCTCGACGAGGCGATCCACCTGCTGGCCGAGAAGCGGATCGGCGCCCTCGTGGTCACCCACGGCGACGGGTCGGTCGCTGGCATTATCTCCGAGCGCGACATCATGCGGGCGCTGGCCAAGCTCGGCGGCGGCGCCTTCGATGCGCCGGTCTCCGCGCACATGACCGCCGAGGTCGTCACCTGCAAGCGCGCCACGACGGTGGAGGACGTGATGCAGCTGATGACCGACGGGCGCTTCCGCCACGTCCCGGTCTGCGAGGACGGCCGCCTGGTCGGCCTCATCTCCATCGGCGACGTGGTCAAGCGCCGGATCGCGGCGGTCGAGGCCGAGCATCAGGCGATGCGCGACTACATCACGATGGCCTGAGGCCGGATCGGGCCGCGCTCATCCCCGGGCGGGGTCGAGGGTGACGTGCCAGAGGTCGGCATCGGCCGCGTCCTTCAGCGTCACCGTCATCTGCTCCGTCCGCCCGTCGACGGCGACGTGGCCGAAGAACTGGTAGCCCGCCGCCGGCGACAGGTTCGCCTGTCCCTCCGGCGGTGCCTTCACGAAGCGCAGCTGCGGCCCGAACGTGTCGTCGAGCTTGTTCGGGCCGAACGTGCCCGCGTGCAGCGGGCCGGAGACGAACTCCCAGAACGGCTCGAACTCCTGGAAGCGGGCCTTGTTCGGATCGTAATGGTGCGCCGCCGTGTAGTGCACGTCGGCCGTGAGCCACACCGTGTTGCGGATGTTCGCCGTCTTGATGAACCGCAGCAGGTCGGCGATCTCGAGCTCGCGCCCGAGCGGCGGCCCGTCGCCCTGCGCCACCGCCTCCGACCCGAAGCTCCGCTCGGGATCGTAGGTGACGACGAGCCCCAGCGGCATGTCGGCGGCGATCACCTTCCAGGTGGCGCGCGACTCCGCCAGCGCCCGCTTGAGCCAGGCGAGCTGCACCGGCCCGAGGAAGTACGCGTCCGGACCGTAGCGGGTCTCGCGGTTCTCGCCGTTCGGCCCGCGATACGAGCGCATGTCGAGCATGAACACGTCGACGAGGGGGCCGTAGGCGATCTTGCGGTAGACGCGGCCCGGCTCGGCCGGCTCGAAGCGCATCGGCATGTATTCGTGGAAGGCGCGGGACGCCCGCACCTCGAGGGCCCGCACGTTCGGGTCGGCGTACTTCTTCCTGAGGTGCTCGGCGCGGGTCAGCGGCTCGCCGGGCCACCAGTTGTTGGTGACCTCGTGGTCGTCCCACTGCGCCAGGATCGGCACGGCCGCGTTCATCGCCAGCACGTTCGCGTCCGTCAGGTTGTACTTGTAGCGGCCGCGGAACTCGGCGAGCGTCTCGGCCGGCTTCGCCACCGCCTCGGTGACGCGGTTGCGCCAGAGGGTGCCGTCCGGCAGCATCACCTCGGCTGCGATCGGCCCGTCTGCGTAGATCGTGTCGCCAGAATGCAGGAAGAAGTCCGGGCGGTTGCCCAACATCGCTTTGTAGATCGTCATGCCGCCGCGGGCCTCGTCGATGCCCCAGCCCTGGCCCGCCGTGTCGCCGGACCAGCAGAACGAGACCGAGCGACGGTCGGCCGGCGCAGTGCGGAAACGGCCGACCTGGGCCGGCCCGCGGATCGTCGGGGCGGCCAGGTCTTCCAGACGGATCCGGTAGAGGATGTCCTGTCCCGGCGGCAGATCGGTGAGCGCGACCTTCACGGTGCCGTCGGTTTCCGGCAGCGCGTCGGCGACCGTGCCGCCGCGGATCTCGGAAAAGCTCTCGGTGGTGGACCATTCGACGATCGCGCGGCACGGCCGGTCGGCACGCGCCCAGACGATCGCGGAGTCGGAGCCGACGTCGCCCGATTGCAGCCCGTGGGTGAGAATCGGCCGGTCGGCGGCGCGGCTGAGGCCCGGCCTGGCGAGGCCGGAGGCGAGCCCGACGAGCCCGGCCCCGCCGGTCAGCAGGAGTTGGCGGCGGCTGGACACCATCGGGTCGGCTCCTCGCGGCGGGCGGGCACTGTGCCGATCCCCGACGTGAGGCCGCATCGCAGGCCGACA
Source organism: Methylobacterium sp. WL116 (assembly GCF_008039455.1). NCBI lineage: Bacteria > Pseudomonadati > Pseudomonadota > Alphaproteobacteria > Hyphomicrobiales > Methylobacteriaceae > Methylobacterium > Methylobacterium sp. WL116. The sequence goes on along the minus strand of NZ_VRUV01000273.1, from coordinate 689 downwards.
CGACAGTCGCGTGACGTATCAGGCCCGCGCGGCCGCGGCCTGTACCATCGCCCGGATGCGGGGCAGGGCGGCCCGCGTCGCCGCATGGCCGGCGGCGATCCCCTCGGCCGCCCGGTGGAACTCGAACTGGCCCATGGCGGCGAGATCGGGCCCGATCGCGCAATCGGGCGGGTCCCGCTCGAGGCGCGCGCGGGAGATGCGGTCCTGCGTGATGTTGAACGCATCGAACATCACCCGGCCGATGCCGGGCCCGGACGGCGCGACCCGGCGGTTGCGCAGGCCGGCGAGCAGGTTCCAGCGGCGTGCGCCGACGGCGGTGACGACCTGCTCGACCGGATCGACCGCCTCGGGCTCGATCACGCCGCCCCGCAGCCGCGGATCGCAGGCGAGGTTCACGCCGATGACGAGGTCGGCGCCCATCGCGCGGGCCAACGTCACCGGCACCGGGTTGACCAGCGTCCCGTCCATCAGCAGGCGCCCGTCGCGCTCCACCGGCGCGAACAGCCCGGGCAGGGCGTAGGAGGCGCGCAAGGCTTCGATCAGCGACCCGCGGGTGAGCCAGACCTCATGCCCGGTGCCGAGCTCGGTGGCGACCGAGGCGAAACCCACGGGCAGGTCGTCGACGAGGCGGTCGCCGAGGTCGCGCACCAGCCGCCGGCGCAGGCGGTCGCCGCCGATCAGGCCGGAGC
>NZ_VRUV01000272.1:0-6192 GCF_008039455.1 Methylobacterium sp. WL116 | reverse complement strand
GCAGGAACCGGGCCCCGCGGACAGGCTCCAGCCGCGTTCGCCCGCGGGGCCCGGTTCCTGCTCCGGATCGCTCATCGTCGTGCATTCCCGTTCGGTCGCCGTCCTGCATGACCGATCGCGCCCGCGGAGGCCAGAGCCGGCGCCGGGCTTTATCGAGGCGGCCGCCCGGTCCGGCGGTTGACGAAGCCCTCCGGGGATGATGTCTGCGCGGCCGACCGCGCCTCGCCGGGGCGCCGCTTCCAAGGCCGAGAGACATGTCCGAGATCTGGTTCCGCACGGGCGAGGCGACGGTGCTCGCCGCCGAGGGGCAATACACCGACGCGATGCCCGAGGTGCTGATCGGCTCGACGCGGGGCCCGGTCGGCCAGGCCTTCGCCGGCATGATGGGCCAGGTGCAGGGCCACACCCGGATGTTCGTGGTGCGCGACCTCAACCAGCTCGTGCGCCCGGCGACGATGATGACCACGAAGGTCACGATCCACACCGCGGAATACGCCGAGCTTCTCGGCGGCGTGGTTCAGGCCGCGACCGGCGACGCGATCGTCGATTGCGTGATCGAGGGCATCCTGCCCAAGGACGGCTTGGACGAGCTGTGCATGATCATCATGATCTGGCTCGACGAGCGCTGCGGCGCCGATCCGAACGTGGACCGCAAGGACCTCTACCGCACAAACTACGAGGCGACGAAGCTCGCCATCGGCCGGGCCATGCGGGGCGAGCCGACGATCGAGGAGCTGATCGCCAACCGCAAGACGGTGAAGCATTACGCGCTCGAGGACGTCGTCGAGTACTGATGCGAACGCTTAGGCCGTCCTCCGCGCGCGTGCCAGGGAGGTGCGCGCGTAGAGGTCGACGACCCGGCAATCCAGGCCGGCGGCGGGCAGGATCAGGCGCTCGCCGGGATCGGTCAGGCGTCGCGTGATCCAGCCGCCCGGGTCGCGGATGGCGAGCGTCACCGCGACGACCCGCTGTTCGATCAGCAGGACGACCTCGCACATCGGCAGGGCCTGGTAGCCTGCCAGCTTGATCGCGATCTTCCCGCGGTTCGAGCCCGAGGGCTTCCGGCGGTCGCTGGTGGAGATGATCTCGGCGCGAGGTAGCAGGTCCCGGAAACGCTTCGGCCGGGCTCGACGTCGGATCGATCGATCACGGCGGCGTCGGGAACGTAGGCGTTCCCCTCGATCACCGGCCGCAGGTCGATCGCCGGGTTCTGCAGGACCACCCGGTCCGAGCCGATCCGTTCGAGGTCCTCGCTCAGCCGCCGGTCGAGGTTTCCGGCGATGATCTGATGATCGATGCTCGGCTGCGCCTGCATGACGAAACGCCCTTCGATGAGTTTCTATTTCTCCTCGTCGGGGCGGGACGCGACGAAGTCCCAGAAGCTTCGATGCGCGTTGAGGCGGGAAGCATCCGTCAGCAAGGCGGGCATGATGGGCTCCGTGCCGAGAACGTCTGCGAGAGAGATCGGCCCGGCCGCACGACCGGTCAAGCGCATGTCAGCCCGGCGGGATGCGGCCGACCGAGCAGAGGGTGCGGATCGAGCCGGTGCTGTCGGTGTAGCAGCTCGCCGACCAGCCGTTCTGCTGGACGAACGACTTGCGCCGCTCCGAGAGCGCGGTGGCATGCGCCGTGGCGATGATGGCCTGGACCGCGCCGGCCGACTCGCCGACGAGCAGCTCGGAGGCGATCGACAGGTCGCGGAAGAAGGCGGCCGACGGCGTCGTCTCGCCGGAGCTCGCCTGGACGATCGGCTCGGCCCGGCAGGTCAGGTCGAGCTTGATCGCGCCGGGCACCCGGATGTCGATGCTGGGGCCGGCGCGGCGCCCGACCTTGCCGCCTGTGGCGGCGGCGATCCTCTGAGCGAGGCCGTCGCATTCGTCGGCGCGGGCAGCGGCGGGGATCAGCAGGAGGCAGGCGAGGGCGAAGCGAAGCATGGCCGCACCATACGCGCAGCCGGTCGGCTGTCGAGGCTCGGCGCGCGGCGCCCTCAATGGAAATCCCGGCTGCGATAGGTCCGCCGGTCGGTGGGAGCCCCGAAATCGTTGGTCTCGGGCGGCAGGCGCACGCCGCCGGTGCGAAGCTCGAGCAACTCCTCCGTCAGGTCGCGGAACCGCTCGGCGACGAGGTGGACCACGCCCTCGGCCCGCTGCACCCGGCCCTGCACCGCGAGGAAGCGGGCGTTCATCGCGGCGCGGCGGTTGGCCTCGAACACCTTCTTCCAGACGATGACGTTGGCGATGCCGGTCTCGTCCTCGAGGGTCAGGAACACCACGCCCTTGGCGGTGCCGGGCCGCTGCCGCGTCAGCACCAGCCCGGCCACGGTGACGCGGCCGTTCTGGGGAAAGCCCGGATCGTGGTGCTCGCGGGCCGGGACGGCGCCGATCCGGGCGAGCCGGGCGCGGAAGAACGCGACCGGGTGGCCCTTCAGCGAGAGCCCGGTGGCGGAATAATCCTCGGCCACCTGCTCGGAAGCCGGCATCGGCGGCAGCGCCACGGTCGGCTCGTCGCGGAAGAGCCCGTCGTCGGCATGGAAGGCGAAGAGCGGCAACGGCGCCTCCAGCAGGTGCGCGCGCCGGCCGAGGGCTTCGTCCGGCACGGGCTTGGCGATGCGACCGCCCTCCAGCGTCCGCACCATCCACAGGGCCGCCCGCCGGTCGAGGTCGAGGGAGCGGAACGCGTCGGCCTCGGCCAGCCGCTCCAGCGCGTTGCGGGGCAGCGCCAAGGCCGCCTGCAGGCCCTCGATGCTGGCATAGCCGTTGGCCCGCAACGCCACGAGCCGGCGCATCGCAGCCTGCGGCAGCCCGGTGATCTGCCGCAGACCGATCCGCACCGCGAGCCGCTTCGGCACCCCGGGCGGGGGAGCCTCCGCGGCCGGCTCCAGGGTGCAGTCCCAGTCGCTGGCGTTGACGTCGGGCCCGCGCACCTCGACGCCGTGGGCGCGGGCGTCGCGCACCAGCTGCGCCGGCTGGTAGAAGCCCATCGGCTGCGAATTGAGGATCGCGGCCAGGAACACGTCCGGGTGCCGGCATTTCAGCCAGGCCGAGGCGTAGACCAGCAGCGCGAAGCTCGCCGCATGGCTCTCCGGGAAGCCGTAGGTGGAGAACCCGCGGATCTGCGCGAAGCAGCGCTCGGCGAAGTCCCTCGGGTAGCCCCGTCCGGTCATCCCGCCGATGAACTTCTCCTCGAAGCCGCCGATCGTGCCGACGTGCCGGAAGGTCGCCATCGCCCGGCGCAGGCCGTCGGCCTCGGCCGGGGTGAAGCCGGCCGCGGTGATCGCGATCTGCATGGCGTGCTCCTGGAACAGCGGCACGCCGAAGGTCTTTTCGAGGACCTTCTCCAACTCGTTGGCCGGCCCGTGATCGGGGTGGGGGGCCGGGTATTCCACCGGTTCGGCACCCGACCGCCGCCGCAGGTAGGGGTGCACCATGTCCCCCTGGATCGGGCCGGGGCGGACGATCGCGACCTGCACCACGAGGTCGTAGAATGCGTTCGGCTTCAGCCGCGGCAGCATCGACATCTGCGCCCGGCTTTCGACCTGGAACACGCCGACGGAATCGGCCTTCGACAGCATCGCGTAGACCTCCGGCTCCTCCGGCGGCAGGTCGGCGAGGGTCGGGTAGTCGAGGCCGTAGTCGCGGGCCAGGAAATCGAGCCCGCGGCGGATGCAGGTGAGCATGCCGAGCGCCAGCACGTCGACCTTCATCAGGCCGACCACGTCGATGTCGTCCTTGTCCCATTCGATGAAGGTGCGGTCGGGCATCGCGGCGTTGCCGACCGGCACGGTCTCGTCGAGCCGCCCGCGGGTCAGAACGAACCCGCCGACGTGCTGCGACAAGTGCCGTGGGAAGCCGATCAGCGAGACCGCGAGGTCCACCGCCTGCCGGATCGCCGGGTTTCCGGGATCGAGGCCGGCCTGGGCCACGTGCTTGTCCGGCAGGTCCTTGCTCCACGACCCCCACACGGTCTCGGCGAGCGAGGCGGTGATGTCCTCGGTCAGCCCCAGCACCTTGCCGACCTCGCGGATGGCCGAGCGCGGGCGGTAGTGGATCACCGTCGAGCAGATCGCCGCGCGCTCGCGGCCGTACTTGCCGTAGAGGTACTGGATCACCTCCTCGCGGCGCTCGTGCTCGAAGTCGACGTCGATGTCGGGCGGCTCGTCGCGGTTCTCGGAGATGAAGCGGGCGAACAGCAGGCGGATCTGGGTCGGGTCGACCGCGGTGATGCCGAGGCAGAAGCACACGGCGGAGTTGGCGGCCGAGCCGCGGCCCTGGCACAGGATGCCCCGGCCGCGCGCGAACTCCACGATGTCGCGGATGGTGAGGAAGTACTGCGCGTAGTTCATCTTCGCGATGAGGGCGAGCTCCCCATGAAGCGTCCTCTCGATGTCCTTGGGGACGCCTTCGGGGAAGCGCCAGCGCGCGCAGTCCCAGACCCGTTCCTCCAGGTAGTCCTGGGGCGTCCGGTTCGGCGGCACCGGCTCCTCGGGGTACTCGTAGCTCAGCATCCCGAGGGAGAAGCCGCAGGCCTCCGCGATCTCGACCGTGCGGGCGAGCGCCTCCGGATGGTCGGCGAACAGCCGCGCCATCTCCGACGGCGGCTTGAGATGGCGCTCGGCGTTGGCTTCCAGGCGGTAGCCGGCATCCGCGAGGGTGCAGCCCTCGCGGATGCAGGCGATCACGTCCTGCAGCGGTCGCCGGTCGGGATGGTGGTAGAGCGCGTCGGACACCGCGACCATCGGCGCGCCGAGGCGATGCCCGAGCTCGGCGAGGAGGCCGAGACGCCGGCGCTCGTCGCCGCGGTGGCGGTGGCTGGCACCGAGCCAGACCCTTCCGGGGGCGGCGGCCGCCAGCGCCTCGACCCGGGCGGAGAAGGCCGCGGGCGGCACCAGCCGCCGGCCGGGGGGCATCGCGATGAAGACCTGGCCCTCGGCCGCCTCCAGCATCTCCGCGAAGGAGAAGCGGCATTCGCCCTTGCGCGCCCGCCGGTTGCCCGAGGACAGCAGCCGGCACAGGCGGCCGTAGCCCGCCCGATCCATCGGGTAGGTCACCGCCTCGAACCCGTCCTCGGTGACGAGCCGCACCCCCGGCAGGAACGGGATGTTCCAGATGTCCTTCGCGCCCGGTCGCTCCGGCTTCACCCGCGCCGCCGCATAGGCGCGGACCACCCCGGCGAGGGTGTTGCGGTCGGCGATGCCGATGGCGCGGAGCCCGTAGGCGATCGCCTGCTCGACGTATTCCTGCGGATGCGAGGCGCCGCGCAGGAACGAGAAGTTGGTCGAGACGGCCAGTTCCGCGTAAGCCGCCGCCGTCACGCGAACAGCCCGTGCACGAACCAGGCGGCCGGCCGGTCGGCCAGGTTCGGGCCGTCGCGGTAGAGCCAGAGCCGGCGGCCGGATTCGCACTCGACGACGTAGTAGTCGCGCGGGACGCCGGACTCGCGCCACCATTCGGGCGCGATCCGTTCCGGCCCTTCCGAATGCGCGATCCGATGGAGGCGGGAGCGCCAGCGGAAGCGGCGCGGCGGCCCCTCCGGCACCAGGGCGATCACGTCCTCGGCCGCCTCGCCGCGGTCGAACAGCACCAGCGGCCGGGGACCGATGCCGGCATCGGGATCGGGCCAGTGCAGGACGACGCGCTCGATGCGCCAAGGTTCGGTGTCCCAGGGGGCGATGCGGTCGGCGCGCTCGGGCACGTGGCTCGCACGGGGGCTCAGGCGGATCACGGGTCGGCCGAAGCGCTGGCGCAGGGCGTCGGCGAGGCCGGCGGTCCGGTCGTCCTGAGGGGCGGGGCCGGTGGCGAGGGTAGCCTGGCGGCCGGGCATCGGGCCGGTGGCGGACACGTCCAGGCGGACCGTCTCGAAGCCGAAGCCGGCATCCAGGCCAGAGCCGAGCCGTTCGAGCCGAAGCTGCAGCAGGCGCGCGACGTGGTCGGGGCTGCGGCTCGGCTCGGACAGGCCGAGGTCGAGGGCGCGCACCACGTCGTCGACCCGGTGCAGCGACAGGCGAAAGCCGCGGGCGCCGAGCCCGTCCGCCTCCAGGCGCGGCGCGATCTCGGCCATCAGCCGCCGCACCGTGGCGACGATGATCTCCTGGCTGCCGATCGGATCGAGGAAGCCGCGGGCGGCGCCGTAGCGCACGGGCTCCGTGACCGGGACGAGCGGCTCCGGCCGGCACCCGGCCGCCTGGTCGAGGCG
>NZ_VRUV01000271.1:0-6206 GCF_008039455.1 Methylobacterium sp. WL116 | reverse complement strand
GGCGGCTTGCAGCGCCGCCGGCCTGTCGGCCGGGAGGGCCGCCGGCGTCTCGGGCAAACCGGCGCTGAGCGGGGAGGCGGATGGCTGGAGGGTCATTGGCGCAGCCGGGGATCGAGGAAGGCGTTCAGGAGGTCGGCGGCCAGCGTCAGGGCGATGTAGATCATCGCCAGGACCAGCACGATCGCCTGCACCACCGGGAAGTCGTTGCGGGCGATGGATTCCCAGGCAAGCTGGCCGAGCCCCTGGAGCGAGAACACCGCCTCGATCACGATCGAGCCGCCGAGCATGAAGCCGAACTGGACGGCGGCGAGCGCGATCACCGGGATGACGGCGTTGCGCAGCGCATGCCGGATCAGGATCTTTCGCGGCGGCAGACCTTTGGCGCGGGCGGTCCTGACATAGTCCGAGGCCAGCACTTCGAGCATGCCGTTGCGGGTCAGCCGCATCACCGCCGGCATGGCGTAGTAACCGAGCGCGATCGCCGGCAGCACGAAGTGCTTCCAGGTCGTGTTGCCGGAGACCGGCAGCCAGCGCAGGTTCACCGAAAAGATCATGATCAGGGTCAGGCCGAACCAGAAGCTCGGCATGGCCTGGCCCAGCACCGAGACCGAGAGGGCGGCCCGGTCGATCCAGGTGTCGCGCCGGACCGCGGCGAGCACCCCGAGGGGGATGGCCACGAAGAGCGCCACGGCCAGGGCCACCACGCCGAGGAACAGGGTGATCGGCAGGCGGGCAGCGAGCAGGTCGATCACGCTCTCGCGGAAGTAGAACGAGTTGCCGAAATCGAGCCGGATCGCCCGGCCCGCCCAGGCGGCGAACTGAGCCAGAAGGGGCTGGTCGAGCCCGTACTGGACCCGGATCGCCTCGACCTGGACGGAGGTCGCCTCCGGCCCCGCGATCGCGGTGGCCAGGTCCCCGGACATGTGCAGCAGCATGAAGCTCGCCACCGACACCGTCACGGCGACCGCCAGGGCCACCAGACTTCGTTGGATCATGAATCGCAGCATGGTCCGGCTCCCTCGGTCGGTCGGCGGTCGGTCGGCTTCAGGCGCCGGCCGTCACTTCCATTGCGCCGCGTAGAAGCGCGGCAGCTCGTCGGGCTGCGCCGTGAAGGTCAGGTCCGACGTGAAGGCGTAGTTCGTCGAGTACGAGAACAGCGGCAGGGCGTAGGCCTGGCCGGCGATGCGCTTGAGCGCTTCGGCGTACTTGACCTTCCGCACCGCAGGGTCGGTCGCCCCGTCCCCGGCTTGGAGAGCCGCGATAGTCTCGGGGTCCTTGGTCAGATCCTCGTCGCCGCCGCGGAAGTAGACGCCCGTGAAGGCCGAGACGTCGAGGACCGAGAACGACCCCCAGGTCTGGAAGGCGATAGAGACCTTGCCGCCGCGGATGAGGTCGCGGAGCGCCGCGTAGCGCAGGTAGTTCAGCCGGGCGATGATGCCGACGGCGCGCAGGTAGCCGATCACGGCCTCGGCGTAGTCGCGCTCGCGGTAGGCGCCGAGATCGATCTCGAAGCCGTTCGGATAGCCCGCCTCCTTGAGGAGCGCCTTGGCCTTGGCCGGATCGTAGCTGTAACGCGGCACGCCCTCGTCGGTGCAGCCGAACTGGTCGATGAAGCAGGCCGCGTTCATCACCCGGCTCTCGCCGCGCACGAGGTTGTCCACCATGGCCTTGCGGTCGACGGCGTACGAGATCGCCTGCCGGACGCGGGGATCCTTCAGGGGCGAGTTCTCCTTGGCCCGGCCGAGAGTGTCGAACTGCAGAAAGCCGACCCGCATGGTTTCGGCGCTGAGGACCGAGACGTTGGGGGCGCCCTTCAGCTGGTCGGCCTGATCGCTCGGCACGCGCCAGATCCAGTCGATGCCGCCGGTGACGAGCTCGGCCATGCGGCTGTCGGCGTCGGGGATGACGCGGAACTCGAGCTTGCCGATCTTGGCCGCGCCGATCGGGCTGCCGGGCCAATACTTGGCGAAGCGCTCCATCTTGACGCCGCGCCCGTTCTCGACCGCGGTGATGCGGTAGGGGCCGGTGCCGACCGGCGCCTTAGCGAAGCCGTCGAGGCCGACGCGCCTGAAATAGGTCGCCGGGAAGATCGGGGTCGGCCCGGCGAGGTATTCGAGCGCCGCCGGGAAGGCCGCCTTCAAATGGATGCGGACCGTGTGGGCGTCGACGACCTCCGTCGACTTCATCCAGTCGACGTTCTGCTTCGTCACCGTGCGGGCTTCCGGCGTCAGCACGTAGTTGAAGGTGAAGGCCACGTCTTCCGGGCCGAAGGCGTCGCCGTTGTGGAAGGTCACGCCCTCACGCAGGGTCAGTTCCAGGGTGACGGGATCGACCCACCGCCAAGAGGTGGCCAGCATCGGCTGGTAGGTGCCGGTCTTCGAGTCGCGGTAGATCAGGGTGTCCCAGACGTTGCGGGCCAGGATGACGCCCTCGCGGGCGCTGTTGTGGTAGGGGCTGACGTTTTCCGGCTCGGTGTCGGAGGCGTAGACTAGGGTGTCATTCGCCTTGCCGGCAACGGCCGGGACACTGGCGGCCAGCATCAGCAGGGTGAGCGCGGCGCGTGCCGTGGAGCCGTGTCTCGCCATGATCCCGCTCGCCATGATGTCGGTCCTTTTCGCCCGTCCGCGCGGTCGGCCTCGTGCCAGCCGCCTCGGCATGCCGCTTTTTTCATCGTGCCATGGTGTTGTGCAATTGGCATCGCAACAAGTAGAATTTCGCGATTGCTGCCGTGCCGTTTCGGCAATCGACAGGTTTCCATGAACATTTCGGGCCTCCGCTACCTCTTGGCCGTCGCCAGAACCGGGTCGATCGCCGCGGCGTCGACGCACTTGAACATCGCGGCATCGGCGATCAGCCGGCAGATCTCCAACCTCGAGAGCGAACTCGGCTGCGTCCTCTTCGAGCGGCGCCCGCGCGGCATGGTGCTGAGCCCGGCCGGGGAGCTGCTGGCGGAACACGCGCGCCAGACCCTCCTGCGCGCCGAGCAGGTCGCGGCTGACATCCAGGAATTGCAGGGCCTCGCGCGCGGCTTCATCCGCGTCGCCACCTCGGAGGGCTTCGCCCTCGATCTGCTGCCCAACGCGATCGCGGAGTTCCACGCCGCCCATCCGGGCATCCGCTTCGAGGTGCAGATGTTGCCCCCCGCCCAGGTCACGCACGTCGTGGCGGCGGGCGACGCCGACATCGGCATCACCTTCGCGCTCGCCCCCTCGAGCCTGGTCGCGGTCGCCTACGACAACGCCGTCGAGATGGTGGCGCTCAGTGCCCCCGATCATCCCCTGGCGCGCCGACCCGCGATCCGGCTCGCGGACCTGAAGGCCTACCCGATCGCGGTGCCGACCCTCGACACCACCGCTCGCCGGGTTTTCGACGCGGCCTGCCTCGCGGAGGGCATCACCATCGAGCCGACGCTCACGGCCAACATCCTTTCCGCCCTGCTGCCCTTCGTCCGGCGGACGAAGGGGCTCGCGCTGATGTCGGCCCTCACGGTGCAGACGCCGGTGCGCCTCGGCGAGCTCGTCTGCATCCCGGTGCATGCGCGGATGAGCCTGATGCGGGGCATCCAGGTCCAGGTGATGCGCGACCGCAAGCTGCCGCACGCCGTCCAGGCCTTCCTGCGCCGGCTCGTCGCCGCGCTGCCGCCGACGGAGCCCGGCGGCGTCTGACATCGGTCGGCCGGTCCGGCGCAAGTCGGCTCAGCCGTTTCGGAAGGTGTAGCTGTAGCCGTTGAGCGCCGGGGCGCCGCCCAGATGGGCGTAGAGCACCTTCGCGCCCTTGGGGAAGAAGCCGTTCCGCACGAGGTCGATCATCCCCTGCATCGACTTCCCCTCGTAGACGGGGTCGGTGATCATGCCCTCCAGCCGGGCCGAGAGGCGGATCGCGTCCACCGTCTCCTTCGAGGGCACGCCGTAGACCGGGTAGGCGTAGTCCTCGTTGAGCACGATGTCGTCCTCTGCGATCGCCGGCGCGCCGACGAGGGCGGCGGTGTTTTTTGCGATCTCCAGCACCTGAGCTTTGGTCTGGGCGGGCGTGCAGGACGCGTCGATGCCGATGACGTTGCGGGCGCGCCCGTCGGCGGCAAAGCCCACCACCATGCCGGCATGGGTCGAGCCGGTGACGGTGCAGACCACGATGTAGTCGAAACGCAGGCCCATCTCAGCCTCCTGGGCGCGGACCTCCTCGGCGAAGCCGATGTAGCCGAGGCCGCCGAACTTGTGCACCGAGGCGCCGGCGGGGATCGCGTAGGGCTTGCCGCCCTTGGCCTTCACGTCCTCCAGGGCCCTGGTCCAGCTCTCGCGGATGCCGATGTCGAAGCCGTCGTCGACGAGCTGCGTCTCGGCGCCCATGATGCGGGACAGCATGATGTTGCCGACCCGGTCGTAGACGGCATCCTCGTGCGGGACCCAGGCCTCCTGGATCAGCCGGCACTTCATGCCGATCTTGGCGGCGACCGCCGCGACCATGCGGGTGTGGTTCGACTGCACGCCGCCGATCGAGACCAGGGTGTCGGCCCCACTCGCGATGGCGTCGGGCACGATGTACTCGAGCTTGCGCAGCTTGTTGCCGCCGTAGGCGAGGCCCGAATTGCAATCCTCGCGCTTGGCGTAGATCAGCACGTCGCCGCCGAGATGGGCCGTTAGCCGCGGCAGGTGCTCGATCGGGCTCGGGCCGAAGGTCAGGGGATAACGCTCGAACTTCGACAGCATGGGCGACGTCCTTTGTTGGTCAGCCCGAAAAAGCTAGCAAAGTCGGTGCGGAAGGTGCTCTCGAAATGCGCCGTTGTTTCCTATTGCGATGAGACGACCGGCGGTCTTAGCCGAAAGATCGTTGCGCCATCACACATTGGAATGGAAGGATCGTTCATAAGCGCTCGGCGAGGGCGAACGAGCCGGGAGCTTCGCCGACGGCTTTATGATGGGCGGCCGCATGGGCGATGCCGTCCGGGCCCGGTGGACGAGGCCAGCCGCCCGGCCGCCGATTCGTCCCCGGCCGGCTCGGCACGCCGGCCCGGGCGATCCGAGCCGATTTCCGTCACAGGACACCGCCCGTATGAGCGCCGCCTGCACGCCCCCGCTCGATCTCCCCAATGCCGTGCGGGATGCCAAACCCACGGTCTGGCGCAACCCGCGCCTGGGCCGAGCCGCCGAGATCCTGCCGGGCCTGGCCTTCGGCCTCGCGGACGTCGCGGCGGCCGAGGCGCGCTGGCGCCGCTTCGATCCGCTCCTCGCCCGGCTGTTTCCCGAACTGGCGACCGGCCGGATCGATTCGGCTCTCCTGCCGCTCTCCGCCGACTTGGCCGCCCTGGTGTCGGGACGCCCGGGGGCCTCGGCTTGGGTGAAGGCCGATCACGACCTCCCGATCACCGGCTGCATCAAGGCGCGGGGCGGCGTCTACGAGGTGCTGGTCGAGGCCGAGCGGCTCGGCCTCGCGGCGGGCTGGCTGTCGGGCGCGCCCTCCTATGCCCGCCTCGCCGACCCGGATGTCCGGGCGGCCTTCGGCGCCCACACGATCGCGGTGGGAAGCACCGGCAACCTCGGGTTCAGCGTCGGGGTGATCGCCCGCGCCCTCGGCTTCCAGGTCGAGGTGCACATGTCCCACGACGCCAAGGCGTGAAAGAAGCGCCGCCTGCGCGACCTCGGCGCCCGGGTGGTGGAGCATGCGGGCGATTACGGCCGCGCCGTCGCCGTCGCGCGGGTCGCCTTCGAAGGCCGCGCCGACGCGCATTCCGTCGATGACGAGAGTTCGAAGGACCTGTTCCTCGGCTACGCGGCGGCGGCCTTCGACCTGCAACGCCAGCTCGAGGCGGCGGGCGTGAGCGTGGACGCGGCCCATCCCCTGTGCGTCTACCTCCCCCTGCGGCGTCGGCGGCGCCCCGGGCGGCGTCACCCTCGGCCTGAAGCTGCTCTACGGCGACGCCGTGCGCTGCGTCTTCGTCGAGCCCGTCGCCGCGCCCTGCATGCTCGTGCAACTCGCCGCAGGCTCGGCGCGGTCGGTGAGCGTCTACGAGATCGGCCTCGACAACCGGACCGCGGCGGACGGCCTGGCCGTGGCCGCCGCCTCGATGCTGGTGGCCGGCACCGTCGTCGCCCTCGTCGAGGCCGTGGTGACGGTGAGCGACGCCGACCTGTTCGCCTGGCTGCGCGATCTCTGGGACCGGGCGGGCTTGCGCCTCGAGCCGTCGGCGGCGGCGGCCTTCGCGGCGGTGG
>NZ_VRUV01000270.1:0-6217 GCF_008039455.1 Methylobacterium sp. WL116 | reverse complement strand
GCCCATGGCGCAGAGCGAACCGTCGGTCATGACCTCACAGAGGTCGGCGATGACGGTGAGGTTCTTCTCCGGGCTGATCCCGGCGATGACCTTGTCCATCGTCTCGACGCCGCCGGTCGCCTCGGGGACGATGGTGTCGATGATGCCGAGCCGCATCAGGTCCTGCGCGGTGATCTTCATGGCGGTGGCGGCGTCGGGCGCACGGCCCTGGTCGCGCCACAGGATCGAGGCCGCGCCCTCGGGCGAGATCACGCCGTAGATCGCGTGCTCCATCATCAGGACGCGGTTGGCGGTGGCGAGCGCGATGGCGCCGCCCGACCCGCCCTCCCCGATCACCAGCGCGACGTTCGCCACGCCGAGGCCGAGGCAGGCCTCCGTCGAGCGGGCGATGGCCTCGGCTTGGCCGCGCTCCTCGGCCTCGATGCCGGGGAAGGCGCCGGCGGTGTCGACGAAGGCCAGAACCGGCAGCCCGAAGCGGTCGGCGAGCTCCATCAGGCGCACCGCCTTGCGGTAGCCTTCCGGGCGGGCCATCCCGAAATTGTGCCGCAGGCGCGTCTCGGTGGTCGCGCCCTTCTCCTGGCCGAGCACGCAGACCGGCCGGCCGCGGAAGCGACCCATGCCGCCGACGATCGCCGCGTCCTCGCCGAAGCCGCGGTCGCCGGCCATCGGCGTGAAATCCTCGATCAGCCCGGTGCAGTAGTCGACGAAGTGCGGCCGCTGCGGATGCCGGGCGACCTGGGTCTTCTGCCAGGGGGTGAGGTTGGCGTAGATCTCGGCCAGCGCCTGCGCCGCCTTCGCCTCCAGCCGCCCGACCTCCTCGCTGATCGCGACGGCGCCGTCGCGGGCGCCGACGGCGCGGAGTTCCTCCAGCTTCGCCTCAAGCTCGGCCACGGGCTTCTCGAAATCGAGGTAGGAGCGCATCGCCGCCATCGTCGTCACAGTACTCCCATCCGAAGGCCGGTGCGGCTGCGGCGCTGGTGCCGAAGGCCCCGGCCGCGAACGGCGCAGGGTGTTGGCGAAGCGCGGACGGGTGTCAACCGGCGGACCTTCGCCGCAGGGATGCGTCCGTTCCAAGCGTGCGCGCCGAATCCGGCGACGATCGGACGGGTCAGGCCGCCTGGGCCTCGACGCGGTTCCGCCCCAGCGCCTTGGCGCGGTAGAGCGCGAGGTCGGCGCGCTTCAGCATCTCGCCGGGGCCGACATCCTCGGGCTGACGGGTCGCGACGCCGATCGACACGGTGACGGGGACGCTGCGTGTGTCGCGATGGATCGAGAACGGCATGCCCTCGATCCGCTCGCGGATGCGCTCGGCGATGGCGTGGGCCTCGGCGAGGCCGGCATCGGGCAGGATGATGACCACCTCCTCGCCGCCGTAGCGGGCGACGATGTCGATGGTGCGGGTGTGCAGGCGGACGCGGTCGGCGAAGGTGCGCAGCACCTCGTCGCCGGCTTCGTGGCCGTGGGTGTCGTTGATCGCCTTGAAGTGATCGATGTCGAGGATCAGCCCGGCGACCGGGCGCTCGCGCAGCCGCGGATCGGAGAACAGGCCGGCGAGGTGGTTGTCGAGGTAGCGCCGGTTGTGCAGTCCGGTGAGCCCGTCGGTGACGGCCATCTCCATCGACGCCTGCACCGCGCTGCGCAGAACCTCGGAGAATCGCTTGCGGCGGATCTGGGTGCGGACCCGCGCGACCAGCTCGTTGCGGTCGATCGGGCGGAGCAGGTAGTCGTGGACACCGAAATCGAGGCCGCGCACGATGCGGGCGCGGTCATGCGCCTCGGCCAGCATGATCAGCGGCACCTGCCGGGTCCGCTCCAGGTTGCGCAGCTGGCTGCACAGGCGCAGCCCGTCGAAGCCCTCGAGGTCGAGGCTGACCAGGACGAGGTCGAAGCCGCCCTCGGCCGCCACGTGGATCGCCGCCTGCGGATCGGTCTCGAGCGTGACCGCGTGGAACTGGCCGAGCGCCGCCGCCATCCGCTCGGCCGAGCCGCGCCGATCCTCGACCAGCAGCAGGCTGGCGTTGAGGCCGGTCTCGGCGGTGGCGAGCGCCAGCGGGTCGCCCATGCCGAACTCGCGCGAGGCGAGCGCGCGGCTGCGCAGCTCGTCGGTCACGGCCTTCAGGCGCACGAGGCTGCGGACGCGGCTGAACAGCGCGGTGTCGTCGATCGGCTTGGTCAGGAAATCGTCGGCGCCGGCGTCGAGGCCCTTCAGGCGGTCCGAGGGTTGGTCGAGGGCCGTGACCATCACCACCGGCAGGTGCGCGGTGAGCGGGTTGTTCTTGAGGATGCGGCAGACCTCGAACCCGTCCATGCCGGGCATCATCACGTCGAGGAGGACGAGGTCGCACAGGCCCTTCTCGCAGATCGCGATCGCGTCCGGGCCGTTCATGGCCGCGACGGTGTCGAAGTATTCCAGCGCGAGCTTCGTTTCGAGAAGCTTCACGTTCGGGAAGAGGTCGTCGACGATCAGGACGCGGGCCGACATCGTTCCTCGCACAAGGTTTCAGCGGGCGATCGCAGGCGCCGTCGAGGGCTCGATCCGGACCTTACTTGTCGGCAAGATACGTGCGAACCGTTGCCAAAAACTTCGCGACGGAGATCGGTTTGGACAAATATGCCTCGCAACCGCCCTCGAGAATGCGTTCCTCGTCCCCCTTCATGGCGAAGGCGGTGATGGCGACGACGGGAATGTGCTTGAGGTCGTCGTCCTCCTTGAGCCACTTGGTCACCTCGAGCCCCGAAACCTCGGGAAGCTGGATGTCCATCAGGATCAGGTCGGGATGGTGGGCACGCGCGAGCTCGATCGCCTCGATGCCGTTGGCCGTCTTGAGGGTCGCGTAACCGTGGGCCTCCAACAAGTCGTTGAAGAGCTTCATGTTCAGTTCGTTGTCCTCGACGATCAACACCGTTTTCGTCATCACGCTTCGATCCCGGTGCCGCCGCGCGTCCTTTACGGGACGTTACCCGACCTCACGCCTTTGTAAGCGACAGATGTTGATGAATCGCAAATCACTTCAAGACGATGGGTCGACGCGAGCCACCGCCGCCGACCACAACCTGGCCGTCGACGTGCTCGGCTGGATGGTCGCCGACGAGGACCGCCTGTTCCCGTTCCTCAACGCGACCGGGCTGTCGCCCGAGGACGTCCGCGCGTCGCTGTCCGACCCGGCCTTCCTCGTCGGCGTGCTCGACCACGTCATGGGCGACGAGCCGGTGCTGCTCGCCTGCGCGCAGGGGCTCGACATCAAGCCCGAGCGCATCGCGGCGGCGTGGCGACGGCTCTCGCCGCAACAATCCGACGAGTTCTAAAGGGCCGCGTGCCGGCTACGGGGCGCACGGCTTGTCCGGCGCCTTGTCGAGCTCGAGGCGGGTCATGTCGCCGAGGATCGCGAAGTCGCCGTAGTCGAGCTTGAGCGCGCCGCTGACCCCGTTCTCGTAGAGGTCGAAGGTAAGGGTGTAGATCGGCGTGCGCTCGCCCTCCCCTTGCGTGAAGTAGCTCAGCGTCACCGGCCAGTGCGGCACGGCGGCCATCGCACCCTCGTGCAGCGGCTTGTCGCGGTCCGACGCGGCGGCGTTCGCCGGCGCCGTCGCACGGCGGCCGATCACGGCCAGGGTGTCGTAGACCTTGCGGCCGTCGTCCGACCCGTCGAACACTTTGGCCGACATCGTGGTGTCGCCGGCCCGCGCGGCCTGGACGAGGCGGCGCATGTGCAGGCTCGGGAACAGCACCGGGCCGGCGGCGGTGAACTGGTCCTTCTTCGGCTCCTTGAGCCGGACCTTGAACGCGTCGCCGCTCGCATCCGCGGTGCCGTCGACGGCCGGGCTCGGCTGTCCGTTCAGCACCGTCACCGTGCGGAAGCGGAAATCGCGGGCCTCGCCGCCCTCGAAGGTGGTGTTGCGCAGGTCCGAGGTCCGGCTGCCGCTCTCGCCGGATTCGAGCACCGTCACCTGGCGGGTCTGCATGGTGTAGCCGCGGCAGGAGTCGCCCTTGAACTCGATCACGATGCGCCCGCGCGCGCTCTCGACCGCCCGGGTCCCGCCGGTGGAGGCGAGCGACAGGTCGTAGACCGCCTTGTGGTTGGCGAGGATCACCGGCTCGGGCTTTCCGGGCTTCGGATCCTCGGGCTTTGCCGCCTCGGGCGCCGGCTTGGCCGAGGCGTCGGGCGTGGCCGGCGCCGCATGGGCCATGCCGCCGAAGCAGGCCGCGCCGGCGAGGAACGCGGCGACGAGGGCGGTGGCGTGGCGTGGCATCGTGAAAACTCCCGAGGCGGTGACGGCCGAAGTTGAGGCGCAGGCTGCAGGTAGTGGGTGCCGGGCCCGGAGCAATGCCGGGCGCCGGATCAGCGGTAGCCGGCCGCCTGAAGCTCGAACAGCTCGGCGTAGCGTCCGCCGAGGGCGACGAGCGCGTCGTGCGTGCCGGCTTCGAGCACCTTTCCGTCCTCCAGCACCAGGATGCGATCGGCCATCCGAACGGTGGAGAATCGGTGCGAGATCAGCACCGCGGCCCGCCCGGCGCTGAGGTCGCGGAAGCGGCGGAACACGTCGTACTCGGCGCGCGCGTCGAGCGCGGCCGTCGGCTCGTCGAGGATCAGGATCTCGGCGTCGCGCATGTAGGCCCGGGACAGGGCGATCTTCTGCCACTGGCCCCCGGACAGGTCGACGCCGCCGTCGAAGCGCTTGCCGAGGGGCTGGTCGTATCCGGCCGGCAGGCGCGCGATGACCGCGTCGGCGAGGCCGCGCACAGCCGCACGGCCGATGCGCTCGGCATCGTCCCGGGCCTCGATCCGCCCGACGGCGACGTTCTCGCCGGCGGTGAGGTCGAAGCGGACGAAATCCTGGAAGATCGCACCGATGCGGCCGCGGAGCGCGTCGAGGTCGTAGGCCTGCAGCGGCAGGCCGTCGAGCAGGATGCGCCCCTCGGTCGGGTCGTAGAGCCGGGTCATCAGCTTGACGATCGTGGTCTTGCCGGCCCCGTTCTCGCCGACGAGCGCCAGGGTCTCGCCCGCCGCGAGGGTGAAGCTCAGGTGCCGCACCGCCCACGCGTCGACGCCGGGATAGCGGAAGCCGACATCCTCGAAGGCGAGGCCCTGGCGGATCGTCGCCGGCAGGGGTGCCGGGGTCTCGGGCGAGCGGATCGACGGCGCGATCGCGAAGAACGAGAACAGGTCCTCGAGGTACTGCGTCTGCCCGGCGATCTGGGTGAACCCGAGCAGCAGGCCCTCGATCAGCCCGCGCAGGCGCTGGAAGGCGCCGGCAAGGAAGGCGAGATCGCCGATCGAGAAGCCGCCCGCCACAGTGCGCCAGACGATGACGGCGTAGGCGGCGTAGTAGGCCAGCGTGCCGAGCGCCGCGAAGGCGCCGCCCCAGCCGGCGCGGCGGATCGCCAGCGCGCGGTTGTCGGCCACCACCTTGTCGGCGAGGCCGGCATAGAGGTCGGTGATGTAGCCGTTCAGGCCGAACAGCTTGACCTCCTTGGCCGATTCGACGCTGGCGCCGAGGTAGCGCAGGTAGTCGATCCGCCGCCGTTCCGGGGTGCGGATCCAGGCGAGGCGGTAACCGGCTCGGGTGAAGTGCGCCTCGTTGAGGAAGGCCGGCACCAGCGCCGCCGCGATCAGCACGATCAGCCACGGGGTGTAGACCGCGACGCCCGCGGCGAACGAGAGCAAAGTCACCAGGGCCTGCCCCTGCCCGAACACCTGGGCGATCAGGCTGGTGCGCCCGGTGACCTGCCGGCGCGCCCGCTCAAGCCGGTCCTGCTGTGCGCTGTCCTCGAACTGCGCGAGTTCGAGGGCCGCCGCATGGCGCATCAGCCGGAGCGAGGCGGCGTTGGAATAGAGGTCGGCGACCAACCCGTCGACCAACGTGCTGAGGCGTCCGATCAGGTCGGAGAGGATCGCCAGGGCGAGTTCGGCCGCGACCAAGGCCGCGAGCCGCGACAGGTGCGGGTCCGAGAGCCACGCATCGACGCTCATCGGCGTCGCCCGCGGCCGGGCATGTTCCGCGACGATCGCGTCGAGGATCAGCTTCGCGAGCCACAGGGTCGCCACCGGCAGCCCGGCGCCGACGAGGCGCAGGGCGAGGCTGGCGGCGAACAGGCGCGGGCTCGCGGCGCGGACCTGCGCGAACAGGGCCGGCAGGTAGCGCAGCGATCCGAAGCGTTCGGAGATGTGTCGCCTGGCGGCGGCCCTCGAACTCGCGCAGTTCGAGGACAGCGCACAGC
>NZ_VRUV01000026.1:0-22274 GCF_008039455.1 Methylobacterium sp. WL116 | reverse complement strand
TCGAGCGGCTGCGGAAGCCCTGAGCCGGCGAGGCGATGTCGCGGGTGCTGCGCACGGGGATCCGTCTGCGGGACGGCGGCCGGACGCCGTCCCGCGCACCGGGACCGTCAGGTGACAGGGCGGTCGGAAATAGAGGCGTCCGGCGGCCGGGCGATCGCCGTCGCCTGCGATGTCGGGAACCGGGCCGAGGTCCAGGCCGTGGCCGATCGCGCGGTGGCCGCGTTCGGCGGCTTCGACACCTGGGTGAACGTCGCCGGCCTCACCATCTACGGGCCGCTGCGCGAGGTGTCCGACGCGGACAACCTCCGCCTGATCCAGACCAACCTCTGGGGCACGGTGTTCGGGTCGCTCGTCGCGGTCGAGCACCTGCGCCGCCGCGGCGGTGCGCTGATCAATCTCGGCAGCGTCGCCTCCGACCTCGCCTTCCCGTTCCAGGGCATGTACGTGGCGAGCAAGCACGCCGTGAAGGGGTTCACCGACGCCCTGCGCATGGAGCTGCTGGCCGAGGATGCGCCGGTCTCGGTGACGCTGGTCAAGCCGACCTCGATCGACACGCCGCTGCCGCAGCGGGCGCGCAACTACATGGACCGGGAGCCGATGCTGCCGCCGCCGATCTACCCGCCCGAGGAGGTCGCAAACGCCATCCTGCACGCCGCCGTGCATCCGCAGCGCGACATCATCGTCGGCGGGGGCGGCAAGCTGATGGTGGCCGGCAAGGAATTCGCGCCGGGTGCCTACGATCTGCTGGCGCCGGCGATCATCGCGATGCAGAAGCGCGGCGAGGCACCGCGCGACCCGGCCGGCGCATTGCATGCGCCGAAGCATGCGGGCGCGGTCCGCGGCACCCAGCCCGGCTACGTGATGCGCACCAGCGCCTACACCCGGGCGACCCTGCATCCGGTCGCCGCGACGGCGGGGCTGATCGGGCTCGGCCTCGCCGCGCTGGCGCTGACGGGCATCGGCAGCAAGGCGGCCAATCCGTCCCGCGGGCGCAGGCGCTCGCTCTAGGATAGCCGCCCTGCTGCTCGACCCGTCCGGCCTGCCCGGCCCTCCCCCCGAGACCCAGCGCATCGTCCCGCGCAAGATGGTCGACCTGCCGGACGGGCGGTCGATCGCCTATGCCGAGACCGGTGCCGGGCCGGACCTCGTCGCCATCCACGGCACCCTGATGACGCTGGAGGACATGTGGCTCGGTCCGGTGCCGGCGCTCGCCCGGCACTTCCGGGTGGTCGCCGTCGACCGGCCGGGGCACGGACGCAGCACCCGCGCCCGCGGAACCGACGCCTCGCCCTGGCGCCAGGCCGAGCTGATCCACACGGCCGTGCGATCGCTCGGGCTGCATCGCCCGGTGATCGTCGGGCATTCCTACGGCGGCGCCGTCGCGCTGGCCTACGGGCTGCTCTACCCCGACGACGTCGCCGGCATCGTGGCGCTCGCCCCGGTCTGCTTTCCCGAGCTTCGCCTCGAGCAGGTGCTGTTCGGCCCGCGCGCCGCCCCCGTGTCCGGCCCGGTGCTGTCGCGGGCTCTCGGGGCGTCCGCCGACCCGACGCTTCTGCCGATGCTGTGGAACGCGATGTTCCTGCCGCAGACGATGCCGAAGGCCTTCGCCGAGGCGTTCCCGTTCGGGTTCGCCGGGCGGTCCGGCCAGATCGTCGCCGAGGCGGAGGATGCGCTGTCGCTCTGGGCGGCGCTGAGCCGGAGCGCGGCGGCCTACGCGACCTGCCGCGTGCCGGTGCGGATCCTGGCGGGCGATGCCGACATCGTGGTCAACCCGATGATCCACGGCGCCCTGGCCGCCCGCGTGATCCCCGGCGCCCGTTACGAGCGGCTGCCGGGCATCGGGCACATGCTGCACCACTTCCGCGTCAACGCGGTGACGGAGGCCGCGCGCGCCGTCCTGCCACGATCGTGACGGTCGGCCACAGTGGCCCGGTCGCTCAATCCGCGTCGAGCATGGCGCGGACCCGGTCGAAGCCCCGATTCAATCCGGTCAGGTCTTCGGCCAACGCGTCGTGGATCGCGGCCGCGGCGTCGGGGAACTCCTCCAGCACCCTACGCATCAGCGTCGGGGTGATGCGCATGACCTCCGCCGCGTCGCGCGCGGTGGCCTCGCTCGGCCGCTCGCCGCGGACGAACAGGGCGAGCCGCCCGATCAGCGCAGAGCGCCCGGCCAGGATCGTCTCGCCGCCGGGCACGCGCGGCTCGAGGGCGATCGTGCCCGACAGGACGATGAAGCCGCCGTCGGCAGGATCGCCGCGGGCGAACAGCCGCTCGCCGGGATCCAGCGACCGGCGCTCTGCGGCGAAGGTGAGCAGGCGCAGGGCGTCGCGCCCGAAGGCTTCGAACACCGGCGCGGCGGCGAGGATCGCGATGTCGTCTTCGATGCCCAACCCGCGCCGGTCCTTCCCCATCCGATCGGCGATCCTTAGCGGAAGCGTCGGTAACGGGGAACGGGCTCAACGCAGCAGCGCCGCCCCGAACAGGTCGGCATGACGCTCCACGCCGCCGCGCCCGACATGGCGGGCCTCGTGGTCGAGGAGCCAGCGCTTGCGTTCCAGGCCGCCGCCGTAACCGGTGAGCGTGCCGTTCGCGCCGACGACGCGGTGGCACGGTACCACCACGCAGATCGGGTTCGCACCGTTGGCGGCGCCGACCGGGCGCACCGCGCGCGGATGCCCGATTCGCGCCGCGAGCGCGCCGTAGCTCTCGGTCGTCCCGGGCGGCACGGCGCGCAACGCGGCCCAGACCGCCCGCTGCAGCACGGTCCCGCCGGTAACCGTCTCGATCGCGTCGATGGCGGTGAGGTCGCCGTCGAAGTAGTCCGCGAGCGCGCGCAGCGCCCCGCTCGGATGCGGGCTGTCGGCGATCGACCAGCCGCCGCGGCCGTAGCCGCGTTCGAGCAGCGTTTCCATGCGGTCGCGATAATCGTCGAAGTCGACGACCCGCAGCCGCCCGTCCGCGTCGGTGAGGAGGACGAGCGTTCCGATCGGGCTCGCCAGGGTCTCGCGCCGAAGGGCGACCGGGGCGGCCCTCATGCCGGCATCACGGCAGCAGCTTGTAGCCGCCGCCCTCGGTGACGAGAATCGCGGCGAGCCCCGGATTCGGCTCGATCTTCTGCCGGAGCCGGTAGATGTGGGTCTCGAGCGTGTGCGTCGTGACCTGCGCGTTGTAGCCCCAGACCTCGGCGAGCAGCGTGTCGCGGCCGACCACCTCGCGCCCGGCGCGATAGAGGAAGCGCAGGATCGCGGTCTCCTTCTCGGTCAGCTTCAGCTTGGAGCCGCGCTCGCCGACCAGGAGCTTCGCGCCCGGCTTGAAGGTGTAGGGGCCGATCTGGAAGACCGCGTCCTCGGACGCCTCGTGGCTGCGCAGGTGCGCGCGGATGCGGGCGAGCAGGATCGCGAACTTGAACGGCTTGGTGACGTAGTCGTTGGCGCCCGCCTCGAGGCCCTCGACGGTGTCGGCCTCGGAATCCTGCGCCGTCAGCATGATGACCGGCCCCTTGAAGCCGTTCTTCCGCATCAGGCGGACGGCCTCGCGCCCATCCATGTCGGGCAGCCCGACATCCATCACCGCGAGATCGATCCGGTCGGCGGCGACGCGGGCGATGGCCCGGCCCGCATCGACCTCGGCGACCACCGTGAACTCCTCGCAGAGGTCGAGCTGCTCGGTCAGGGTCTCGCGCAGGATCGCGTCGTCGTCGCAGATGAGAAGGCGGTAGGCGTTGGACATCGTCCGAGGAACTCTTCGACAGGGCACGACCGGAACGAGTCGTGCCCCGGAACTCCGGCGCGCGGGCGATCTCGCTTCCAAAAACCCGAGGGTTCTTCGACCCGGGTAGTCGCCTTAGAATAACGCGCTTTTCGCGGCGGGGAATTGCCTTGTGCACAATTATTCGACCATTTCGGTGACATCCTGCCCGTATGGGCCTCGCAGGACGGGGCCGGCACGGGCGGGCGGAGCCGATCGGGGCCCCGAACGCCGAGCCTGGAATCACTCTCGCGCAGCATCATGATTCAACGACCTCGCCCTCCCCGAACCGGCTCCCGACCCGGCAAGACGACCACCCTGGCGACGCTTCGCGTGCACCCGCGCGTCGGCGACCGGCGCAAGGGCCTGCTGCAGGCCGGCGACGCCATCATCCCCTGCGCGTTGGGAAGCGCCGGCATCGTGCAGGTGAAGCGCGAGGGCGACGGCGGATCGCCGCGCGGTCGCGTCCGCCTGCGCGGCGGCAGCTATCGGTCCGACCATCTTCCTCGCCCTGCCACCACCCTCCCCTTACGCCGGACGGCGCCGGGCGACGGCTGGTGCGACGACGTCCGCGACCGCCGCTACAACCGGCCGATCGCCCTGCCCGCGCCGGGAGTGAGCGCGGAACGGATGTGGCGCGACGACGGTCTCTACGACGTGGTGATCGACCTCGACCACAACCGCGGCCCGATCCGCCCCGGCCGCGGCTCGGCGATCTTCCTGCACATCGCCCGGCCGGGCTACACGCCGACGGAGGGCTGCGTCGCGCTCAAGCGCGCCGACCTGCTCCGGCTCCTGCGCCGCCTCGGGCCGCGCACCCGCCTCGTGATCGGGTGATCGCGCGAGGATCGAGACCAGGACCGTCGGCCGCCATGAAGCCGTGACACCAGAATCTTTGCCTATCCGTGGCTTCTCAACTGGCATCTGGGCCGATACCCTCCTAGCGCAGATCGCCACCGCCGGAGGATGAGCCGTGCTGGACGAGACCACGACGCCGGACGCGCCGGACTACGACCGCCTGCTGCGCGCGAATCTCGAACGCATCTTCAACGAACGCGACCGCGCCGAGCGCGAGCGCGCCCTCGATGAGCTCTTCGTCGCCGACCCGGTCATGTACGAGCCGACGACCGTCGTCGTGGGCCGTGCGGCGATCTCCGAGATCGCCGGCAAGCTTCTCGAGCGGTTCGGGCCGGACTTCCGCTTCGCGCCCGATGGCGTCGCGGTCGGGCATCACGGGCTCGGCGTCCTGCGCTGGAAAGGCGGCCCCCGGAACGGGCCGGTCGTCGTCACAGGCGCGGACGTCGCGAACGTCGTCGATGGGCGGATCACCCGCCTCTGGGTCATGCTGGACCCGCCGAAAACCTAGGGGCGCGTCGAGCACCACCGCGTGAGCCACGATGTGAGGTCTTCGCCGGCGTGCGGGGGGCCATCGGCGACGGGCGGTCGACTTCGGACCGCAGGCGGACCGTCGACCGAACCGATCTCTTTCCGGCCGGGACAGACTTCTGAAGCGTCGGCATAACCGGCCCTTCACCGACGCCGGGTCATGATGCGCCATGACCAGCCCCGTCGCCCGAGCCGTCCAGATCCAGGCCGGTGCCCTGTCTCAGTCGATCGGCACCGCCGTCGCGCGTCAGCAGATCGACGCGCAGAAGGCCGTCGCCGCGCTGGTCGCGGAGACGGCGGTTGCCGTTTCGCCCCCGGTGCCGGCCGGTCAGGGACGGGTCGTCGACCGGACGGTGTAGCCGTCACCTGCGCCATGGTCGTAAGCGGCGCCAGCGATCGGGCTCGATGCCCGATCGCGATGGGTCGGACGCCGGCACGCGGTTTCAGCCGGCGGCCGGCACCGCACCCGGCACCGCCTCCCGCCGCGGCGGGCTCAGCGTGAGGATCAGCGCCGAGGCGACGAGGCACAGCGCGCCCGCGGCGAAGAAGGCCGGCAGGTAGCTCTGCAGCTCGGTCCGCGAGAGGCCGGCGCCGAAGGCTGCCGTCGCTGCGCCGAGCTGGTGCCCGGCGAAGACCCAGCCGAAGACCACGTTGGCGCGCTCGCGCCCGAACCGCTGCGCCGCCAGCTTCACCGTCGGCGGCACGGTGGCGATCCAGTCGAGGCCGTAGAACACCGCGAACAGCGACAGCCCGGCGAAGGAGAAATCGGAGAACGGCAGGCACAGGAGCGAGAGCCCGCGCAGGCCGTAGTACCAGAACAGGAGCCAGCGGTTGTCGTAGCGGTCCGACAGCCAGCCCGAGGCGACCGTGCCGACGAAGTCGAACACGCCCATGCCGGCGAGCACGCTCGCCGCCTGGACCGGGCGCAGGCCGTAATCGGCGCAGAGCGGGATGAAGTGGGTCTGGATCAGCCCGTTGGTGCTC
The DNA here is from genome assembly GCF_008039455.1 of Methylobacterium sp. WL116. Taxonomy (NCBI): domain Bacteria; kingdom Pseudomonadati; phylum Pseudomonadota; class Alphaproteobacteria; order Hyphomicrobiales; family Methylobacteriaceae; genus Methylobacterium; species Methylobacterium sp. WL116. The sequence continues at coordinate 16,157 of NZ_VRUV01000026.1, read as the reverse complement.
GCGCCGCAGATGAAGAAGGTGAGGAACAGCACCCAGAACACCCGCGTCCGCGCGGCCTCGCGAAGCGCCGCGATGGCGCCGACGGCGGGCCCGCGCGGCGGGGCGGCATTCGCCGCCGTCTCGCCGTAGGGTAGCAGGCCGACATCCTCCGGCCGGTCGCGCAGCAACAGGAACACGAAGAGGGCCGCCAGCCCGAGCAGGCTGCAGACCGTGAGCAGGGCGGCGCGCCAGCCGAGCGCCTCGGTCAGCGCGGCGAGGATCGGCAGCACGATCAGCTGGCCGGTGGCCGAGCTCGCGGTGAGCAGCCCGACGACGAGGCCGCGCCGATGCGAGAACCAGCGCGTGGCCACCGTCGCTCCGAGCACCAGCGCGGTCAGCCCGGTGCCCACGCCGACCACGACGCCCCAGAGCAGGATCAGCTGCCAGAGCTGCGTCATCGCGAGCGAGGCCAGCAACCCCGAGGCGATCAGCGCCAATGCCGCCAGCACGATCCGGCGCGGGCCGTAGCGGTTCATCAGGGCGGCGGCGAAGGGGCCCATCAACCCGAACAGCACGAGGCGGATCGCCAGCGCCGAGGAGATCGAGGCCGTGTCCCAGCCGAATTCGGTCTGCAGCGGCAGGATCAGCACGCCGGGCGCCCCGACCGCGCCGGCCGTGACCAGCATGGTGAGGAAGGTGACCGCGGCCGAGACCCAGCCATAATGCACGCCGCGGCGCGCCAGCGCCCGGGCGAGCGCGCCGGACAGCACAGGGGACGGACTGGCGACCATCATCACACCCTCGACCGATTCGGAGCGCCCACGCCCGAAGCAGGCATATGCATGTATTTCGGCGGGACGCCAAGCTCGGATTTCGGTCGAAGTGGCGGACCGAACGGAGCCGGCGCGCGTGCGTCGCTAGTCGCGTCCGGCCATGGCGCCGGCGTTCATCAGCCCGTCCGGGTCGATGGCGGCCTTGACGGTCTCGATCAGGGCGAGCCGGGTCGGGTCGGCGTAGCGGCGGAGCAGGTCGCGCTTGAACCGGCCGATGCCGTACTCGGCGCTGAAGCTGCCGCCGAGATCGATCGCCACCGCGTAGAGGTCGTGTGCGATGCCCGCCTCGACCCGGCGGGTGAAGGCGAGGCGGTCCTCGCCCGCCGGCACCATCAGGTTGTAGTGGACGTTGCCGTCGCCGACATGGCCGTAGAAGGACAGGCGCACGCCCGGCATCCGCTCCGCCACCAGCGCACCGCCGCGGGCCAGGAACGCGCCGAGCTGCGAGACCGGCACCGCGATGTCGAGCTTGACCGAGCCGCCGGCATGCTTCTCGCCCTCGGGGATGGTCTCGCGCACGGTCCACATCGCCCGGCGCTGCGCCTCGGAGCTCGCCAGCACCGCATCGGTGATCCATGCCCGTTCCATCAGGGCTTCGAGGGCCGCCATCAGCACGTCGTCGAGCGGGATGTGACGCGACGAGGACGAGAGCTCGAGCAGCACCGCCCCGCCGGCTCCGGTGGCGAAGCCGGTCGCGGCGCCGCGCATCTCGGCGACCAGAGCGAGCGACGAGGCCGAGATCAGTTCGAAGGTCGAGACCAGGTCCGAGGTCTCGCGGCGCAGGAACGCGGCGATCTCCGAGATCGGCGCGCCGGCGGCGAGCTGCAGCCACGCGGTCGCGCGGAAGCTCTGCGCCGGCCACAGCTTCAGCACCACCCCGGTGACGATGCCGAGCGTGCCCTCGGCGCCAACGAAGAGCTGCTTCAGGTCGTAGCCGATGTTGTTCTTGCGCAGCCGCTTCATGTCGGAGAGCAGCGACCCGTCCGGCAGGACCGCCTCCAGCCCGAGGACCAGGTCGCGGGTCATGCCGTAGCGCAGCACCTGTAGGCCGCCGGCATTGGTTCCGAGGTTGCCGCCGAGGCGGCAGCTTCCCTCCGCGCCGAGGCTCAGCGGCAGGAGGAGGTCGTGCGCGGCCGCGGCCGCCTGAGCGTCGGCGAGGATCGCCCCGGCATCGCAGGCGAGCGAGAAATCGAGGGGATCGACCGATCGGATCCGCGTCATCCGCTCCAGGCTGACGACCAGCTGCCGTCGTCCGGTTTGCGGCGTCGCCCCGCCGACGTAGCCGGTGTTGCCGCCCTGCGGCACGAGCCCGAAGCCCTCGGCCTTCGCGAGGCGCACGAGCGCCTGCACCTCGGCGACCGACCGCGGCCGCAGCACGGCCGCCGTCTCGCCCTGCATCAGGTCGCGCTGGTCCCGGGTGTAGCGCCCGGTGTCGGAGCCGGTCAGCACCCCACCCTCGCCGAGGAGGCTGCGGAACGGAGCGACGGCATCGGAGAGGGTCATGACAGCTCGCGCGGGTTTCGGACCTCGGGCGCGGACCATGTCGCCCCAACGCCCGGTTGAAAAGCCGCGATCAAGCCTCAGCCGGTCGATCCGCCTCGGACGCATGAGAAAGCGGCAGGGCTCGCACCCCGCCGCTGGATCTCGGCCCTCTGCTCGGGCGCGCCGCCTTTCACCAACGACGGCCCGCGCGTTACGACCGTCGCGATCACGCCGCGGGGAATGACCCGACGGACGACGTCGGCGACGACCTCCAAGCCCGCCAGCCGATCAGCAGCGATTGCCGCCGGCGGTCTGGCCGTACTGCTTCACCGGGAAGTTTTGCTGGTTGGCATTGCCCTCGGCGGCGGAACTCATCCGGCAGGTAGCCGGATTGCGGTCGAACCGCTGATCGAAGCCGTCGAACGAACCCGTCGTCTCGACGTCGTAGGGCGCAAAACCGGTGTAACGCGCCGGACGGTCGTAGGCCATTGCCGACGAGATCGTGGCGACGCCAAGAATAGTAGCGGCGGCGATGGCGGCGATACGGGTCTTCATGATGGCGTCTCGGCTCCTCTGCAGGACAAACCCTGATCCGGGTCCGTTTCTCTCTGCTTGAGACTGAGATGGTGAGCCGCTTACATTTTCGACGTGCCGCCGCGCACGCACCGGCCGGGATTAAAAAGCTTGCCGCAACTACAGCAGATCGCCAGCGTCGGCGTCCTCGTTTGGCAAGCTTGCAAGCTTGCGCCAGGGGCGGGCCGCGAGCGCCGCATCGGCTCCAGGCGACAGCGTGACGCCACCCCGCGGGATCGCATGGTCCAGGCGATCGCTCCAACGACGTCGAGCCGATCGGGCGCACAGGGTCACCGCTGCGCGAGCGGCAGACGTCGATTCGAGCTGAAGTGTTCAGGACCGTTGCGGAGAGCGCAACCAAAATGGTGCCGCTTGAGGGATTCGAACCCCCGACCCCCTCATTACGAATGAGGTGCTCTACCAGCTGAGCTAAAGCGGCATCCGTCCGCGGTCGCAGGGTGCGATCGCCGAGGCAACGGTGCATAGCCGTCCGGTCTGCCGTTGGCAAGGCGGCACCGTTCGCGAGGCCGGCGGCGATGCAGGCGGGACACGGCGGCGCGGGGAAGCGTCGGGGCTGGGCTTCGCGTCCTTGACGGGGGCGGATGCGGCGGGAAGGGTCCCACCGCACCGGGCGCGCCGGTCGCGGGAACATCGCCATGTCGCTGATCGCACGCCTGCGGGCCTATGCCGCCGAGGCCCTTGGGGTCGCCGCGCACGAGACGCCGGGCGACGACACCCACCTGGCCGCCACCGCGCTCCTCGTCCACGTGGCCCGGGCCGACGGCATCCTCGCGCCGGCGGAATCGGACCGCCTCGCGCGTCTGGTGCGCGGGCGCTACGCCGAGAGCGCCGAGGCCGCCGACGCCCTGATCGCCCGGGCCGCCGCCTTCGATTCCGAGACCCGCGACGTGGCGAGCCTCGTCGAGATGCTGCCGCACGAGGCCGATGCCGGCGAGCGCGGGCGCATCCTGGCGATGGCGTGGTCCGTCGCCGCCGCCGACGGCCACGTCGACGAGTTCGAGGAGGCGCTGGTCTGGCGGCTCGGCAAGCTCCTCGGCTTCGACGAGGCCGGGATCGCGCGGGCGCGCGGCGAGGGCATCCCCGGCATCGCCGCCGATCCGGCCTGAGCGGCGGCGATCGATGATCGCGAGCCTGACCCTGATCCTGCTGGCGCAGCTCCTCGGCGAGGTGCTTGCCCGCAGCGCCGGGCTGCCCCTCCCCGGCCCGGTCCTCGGCATGGCCCTGATGCTGGGCTTCCTGGTGCTGCGCGACCGGCGCGCGCTGCACCTGGCGCGGGTCCTGCCGAAGCCGCTGACCGACGGGACGTTGGAGAACACGGCCCGCGGGCTGCTCGCGAACCTGTCGCTGATGTTCGTTCCGGCCGGCGCCGGAATCGTCGGGCGCCTCGACGTGGTGCAGGCGCAGGGGCTTCGCCTCGCGATCGTGGTCGTGGTCTCGACCGTGGCGGCGCTCGTCGCCACGGTTCTGGTGTTCCTCTGGGTCGCGCGGCTGACGGCGCGGATCGGGGGCGACCGGTGAGCGGCGAGTTCGCGGTCTGGGTCTACCTCGCGCGCACGCCGCTGCTGTGGCTGACGGTGACGCTGGCCGCCTACCTCGTGGCGGACCGGATCTCGGCCGCGAGCGGGCGCCACCCGGTGGCGAACCCGGTGCTCATCGCCATCGCGATCACCGGCACGGTGCTGACCCTGACCGGCACGCCCTACGCCACCTACTTCGACGGCGCGCAGTTCGTCCACTTCCTGCTCGGGCCGGCGACGGTGGTGCTGGCGATGCCGCTGTACGAGCACCGCGCCACGGTGATGCGGGCGCTCCTGCCCATGCTCGCCGCCCTCGTCGCCGGCTGCACGGTGGCGCTCGGCAGCGCGATCGTGCTGGCGCGCCTCCTCGGCATCCCGGAGCCCGTCATCGTCTCGCTCAGCCCGAAATCGGTCACGTCGGGGGTGGCGATGGGCATCTCGGAAGCGCTCGGCGGCGACCCGACGCTGACGGCGGTGCTGGTGATGCTGACCGGCATCACCGGGGCGATCCTCGTGACGCCGCTGATGCAGGCCTTGGGCATCCGCGACATGCGCGCCCGCGGTTTCGCGGTTGGGCTCGCCGCCCACGGCGTCGGCACCGCGCGGGCGTTCCAGGTGAGCGAGGTCGCCGGCACCTTCGCCGGCATCGCCATGGGGTTGAACGCCTTCCTCACCGCGATCTTCGTGCCGCTGGCGCTGCGGATCCTGTCCTGAGAGCGCGCTGTCACGCGCCGAGGCGGTCGGCCACCGCCTCGGCCAGGGACAGGCTGGCGGTCAGGCCCGGGCTCTCGATTCCGAACAGGTGAACGAGGCCCGGCAGGCCGTGCTCGGCCGGCCCGTCGATCACGAAGTCGGCGGCCGGCTCGCCCGGGCCGGTGAGCTTCGGGCGGATGCCGGCGTAATCGGGGACCAGCGCGCCGTCGGGCAGGCCGGGCCAGTAGCGCCGGATCGCCGCGTAGAAGGCGTCGCCGCGCGCCGGATCGACCCGGTAGTCGACCGCCTCGATCCACTCGACGTCGGGGCCGAAGCGCATCCGCCCGGCGAGATCGAGGGTGAGATGGGTGCCGAGGCCGCCCTCGACCGGTGACGGATAGATCAGCCGGGAGAACGCGGGCTTTCCCGTGAAGCCGAAGTAGTTGCCGCGCGCCAGCACGCGGCGCGGTACCCGCTCGGCCGGGTAGCCCTCGGTCTGCGCGGCCAGGGCCTGTGCGTCGAGGCTCGCCGCGTTGACCACCGCGTCGCACGGATAGTCGCCGGGGCTCGCACCGCCGAACGCCGCCGCCCAACGTCCGTCGCGGCGCGCTAGGCCGGTGACGGGGGTGTGCAGGGCGATCGCGCCGCCGCGATCCTCGAGATCGCCCTGCAGCGCCAGCATCAGGCCGTGGCTGTCGACGATTCCCGTCCGCGGCGACAAAAGCGCTGCGGTGCAGGCGAGGTTCGGCTCCAGGCGTCGGGCCTGGGCGGCGTCGAGCAGATCGAGTCCTTCGACGCCGTTGGCGACGCCGCGATCCCGGATCGCGGCGATCGTCTCCGCCTCGGCCTCCGTCGTGGCGACGATGAGCTTGCCGCAGGCGCGGTGGGCGATGCCGTGGCTTTCGCAGAGCGCGTAGAGCCGGCGCGCGCCGTCAACGCAGTGCTTCGCCCGCAGGGAGCCCGCCGGATAGTACATCCCGCCGTGGATCACCTCGGAGTTGCGCGCGGACACGCCGGTGCCGACCGCCTCCGCCGCCTCCGCGACGACGACCTCGTGCCCCCGCAGCGCCAGGGCGCGCGCTGTCGCGAGGCCGACGACGCCCGCACCGACGACCAGGACTTCCATGATGCGATCCTCCGCCGCCCGTTCTCGGCGAGGTCGCCGGACCGGTAAAGGCCCGATGCCTCGTCGAGGGCGTCGCACCGGGCGGAAGCGTGAGGCATACAACTAGAAAGTGCATAGCGATTCACGCGATCGGCGGACGATTTAGGGTTCGCCTAAGGGATTGTCTCCGTGAGCGAAATGGTCGACCGGAGCGCGCTACGTGCGTGCATTTGCAACCCGCTTGAGCGCGTTAATCAATTCTAAGTAGATATAACTCACTGAATGGATCGCGCATAAGTTGTGTTTTGAGCGCGCAGGCGCATAATCGTTCGGCAGCGGCTCCTCCCGCCGCGTCCCTCTAGAGCGATCGACCGCTGAAGCATCCTGGTTTCGACGACTTCGCGCCCCGGCGCACCCACCAGATTGAATTCGGAAGGACACGACCGTGCAGACCACCTCAGACCCCATCGATCTCGCCGCGAAGATCCTCGCCGCCTACGTCGCCCGAAACTCGGTGCCGGCCGCCGGCTTGCCGGACCTCATCCGGACGGTCCACGGCTCGATCACCGGCCTGCAGACGCCGCCGAAGCCGGTGCTCGCCCGGCCGACCGACGCCCAGATCCGCGCCTCGATCCGCCAGGATTCGATCATCAGCTTCGAGGACGGCAAGCCCTACAAGGCGTTGCGCCGGCACCTGACGCTCCGCGGCCTGTCGCCGGAGGCCTACCGCAGCAAGTGGGGCCTCCCGATCGACTACCCCCTGGTCTCGGCGAGCTACAGCGCCCGCCGCTCGGTGATCTCCCGGACCATCGGCCAGAACCAGCGCCTGCGGCTGCAGCAGGCGGCGGAGTGATCCGCTGAACCTCGACCGCCCTCGCGTCCGACGTCGGCGCCGAGGGCGCATGGATGGGCCGAACCGGATCGGGCTGCCGCGGCGACCACCGTGCGGGCCCGATCCGATGCCGTCCCCGGGATCCGACGATCCCGGCCGGGCGCCGTCGCGGCGATGCGCGGGCTCGCCGTTCAGATCGCGCGCATCTCGCCCGCCGACAGCCGGATCGCCTTCGCCATGCGGCTCGACAGCGACCCGACCACGACGACCTCGTCGCTCCCGTCGGCCTGCGCGCGCACGATCTCCAACGCCTCGTCCGGGCGTCGCGCCATCACCGCGTAGACCGAAGCCGGCACCGTGCTTGTGGCCGCGTCCGCGGTCACCGCGACGAGGAAGGTGGTGTAGCGCCGTCCGATACGCTTCGGCATGATCGGTCGAGCCTTTCACGCGCCCGCCCTCGCGCCGAGCCGCAAAGCGTGCCACGAGGGACCGGAAGCGGCGCGTCGACGGTCGGGCGCCGAGGGGTATCGCCGCGATGCTGGGATGGTTCCGGGCGCTGATGCCGCGCGAGGATCGGTTCTTCGATCTGTTCGCGCGCCACGCTGAGACGTTGGTCGCCGGAGCCGACGCCCTTCACGGCCTGCTCCAGGGCGGCGATGCCGTGCCGGAGTTCGGCCGCACGATCGTGGCGCGCGAGGCGGAGGCCGACGCGATCACCGGCGAGGTGCTGCTCGCGGTGCGCCGCAGCTTCATCACCCCGTTCGACCGCGGCGACATCAAGGACCTGATCCAGTCGATGGACGACGCCATCGACCAGATGCAGAAGACCGTGAAGACCATCGAGCTTTACGAGATCCGCACCTTCGAGCCGCTGATGCGCGAGATGGGCGACACGGTGGTGCAGGCGGCCCGCCTCACCGCCGAGGCCGTCCCGCTGCTGAGCGCGATCGGCACCCACGCCACGCGGCTCTCCGCCCTCACCGAGGAGATCACCCGCGTCGAGGGCCGCTCCGACGAGCTGCACGACCAGGGCCTCAAGGCGCTGTACCAGGCCCACGGCCACACCGACCCGATGCGCTACCTGATCGGACGCGAGATCTACGGCAGCCTCGAGAGCGTGGTCGACCGGTTCGAGGACGTCGCCAACGAGATCAGCGGCATCGTCATCGAGAACGTCTGAGGATGACGATCACCGCGCTCGCGCTGCCCTGGCTCGTCGGACTGATCGCCGTCGCGCTGGTCTTCGACTTCCTCAACGGCCTGCACGATGCGGCCAACTCGATCGCCACCATCGTCTCGACGCGGGTGCTGCGGCCGCGCTACGCCGTGATCTGGGCGGCGTTCTTCAACTTCATCGCTTTCCTGTTCTTCGGCCTCCACGTGGCGCAGACGCTCGGGACCGGCATCGTCGACGCCAGCATCGTCGACGCGCCGGTGATCTTCGCCGCGCTGATCGGCGCGATCGCCTGGAACGTCGCCACCTGGGTGCTCGGCATCCCGTCGAGCTCCTCGCACGCCCTCGTCGGCGGGCTCGTCGGCGCGGGCCTCGCCAAGGCCGGGCCGCCGGTGATCGTGTGGGCCGGCCTCGGCAAGACCATCGCCGCGATCGTGCTGTCGCCGCTGCTCGGCTTCCTGCTGGCGCTGCTGCTGGTGCTCGCCGTCTCCTGGAGCTTCGTGCGCGCGACGCCGTTCGCAGTCGACCGCACATTCCGGGTGATGCAGTTCCTCTCCGCCTCGCTCTACTCCCTCGGGCACGGCGGCAACGACGCCCAGAAGACCATGGGCATCATCGCGGTGCTGCTCTACTCGCAGGGGCTGCTCGGATCCGAGTTCTACATCCCGCTCTGGGTCGTGCTCGCCTGCCAGGGCGCGATGGCGCTCGGGACGCTGCTCGGCGGCTGGCGCATCGTCCATACCATGGGCTCGCGCATCACCCGCCTGAACCCGATGCAGGGGTTCTGCGCCGAGACCGGCGGGGCGATCACGCTGTTTGCCGCGACCTGGCTCGGCGTGCCGGTCTCGACCACCCACACCATCACCGGAGCCATCGTCGGCGTCGGTGCCGCCCGCCGCACCTCGGCGGTGCGCTGGGGCGTGGCCGGCAACATCGTCATCGCCTGGGTGCTGACGATGCCCGCCGCCGCGCTGATCGCGGCGGGGTGCTACGCGCTCGTCGGGCTGTTCGCCTGACCCGCCGTCGGGGTCGCCGCGCAAGCCTGCCCCGATTCGCACATTGCGGCTGACGGAGAGCACCCTGGCCCCGGTGCACGCTTTCGCGCCGAGCCGGTTTCTTCGCCGGCCGGAGAGCGCCGGTGCGTCCCGTCGAGGCGGCGCACCGGCGCGGCGCGCTTCAGGCGAGATGGCGCCCTTCCGCCATGCCGAACTGCAGGTAGTGGTGGAGCGGATCCATGCCGAGAGCCGCCACGTCCGAGTTCGCGGCGAGGTAGGCGTCGGTGTGGAAGGCCGTGCTCGGGTCGCGTCCCGCGAACCAGCCGGTCTGCTCGTAGTGCAGCAGCGGATTGGTCCCGGAGGCGGCGACGTCGGGGTTGGCGGCGAGGTAGCCGTCGGTCGAGAAGTAGGCGTTCGGGTCGCGGCCCTGATGCGCGCCGGTGGTGAGGTAGTGCGTGAAGGCGAACGAATCCGCCGACCCGCTCTGCGACCGTGCGGCGGCCGCCACGTCGAGGTTGTGGGCGAGATAGTAGGTCGCGTCGAAGTCGCCGTAGAGATGGTCGCCCGTGCCGTTGGCGATGGTCAGCCCGGGGAACGCGGCGCGGCCCTCCGCCTGTCCGGTCGCGAGGTAGTGCTTGAGCGGATCAATCTTCGCGGCGGCCACGTCCGGGTTCGCGGCCAGGTAGGCCTCGGCCGAGAAGTCCGCGCCGGGGCTGCGACCGTCCAGCCACCCGCGCACGTCGTAGTGCGTCAGCGGGTTCACGCCGGCGGGACCGAGCTTCGGATTGGCCGCCAGGTAGGCGTTGGTCGAGAAGGAGGCGTTCGGGTCGCGGCCCTCGTGCCATCCGTACTGCGCGTAATGCGTGTCCGGATCGATGTGGGCGCGCCAGACGTCAAGGTTGTTCGCGTCGTAGTACAGGTCGTCGACCAGGGGCGACCCGTCCTTCTCCCGCACGGTCCCGTCGGTGAAGGCGATGGTGGCGACGCCGGTCAGGTCGGTGACGATGCCGTTCGGCGTCGTCATCAGGGCGTGACCGTCGCGGAAGTCGAAGTGCGCCTCGGTCAGCGCGAAGCCGAAGCTCAGCGACGACGGGATCGCCGCCTTGGCGACGTTCAGCGTCAGCGTGGTCTGGCCGGTGTTGCCGGCCGCATCCGCCACCGTCTCGGTGTACACCGCGTGGCCGACCTTCGTCGGCTGGTAGCTGTAGCTGCCGTCGGCCGAGACGGTGAGCGTGCCGCTCGGGTCGAAGGCCTGGACCGTGCCCGAGGCCGAAACGGCGTGGGACGGCCCGTTGCCGAACTGCACCGCCACCAGGTGGAGCCCGGCTGCGCCGGTGTCGTTGGCCAGCACGTTGCCGGCGAGCGCCGCCGCGAAGCCGGTGCCGGAGGCGGTGTCGGCTTTCAGGGTCGGAGCGACGTGATCCAGCACGAAGCCGAGGGACCCGGCGACGGAGGCGTTGCCGGCGGCATCGGTCTGCACGACGGAGACGGTGTGGGCGCCGTCCTTGAGCGTGCTCGGGTTGTAGGCGGCGACCGCGCTGCCGTCGACGACGTAGCTCAGCTTGCCGCCGGCCTCGGCCGGCGTGACCTTGAGGGTCGCGTCGGCGGTGATCCGATCGGTCGAGGAGAAGCCGGTATCGTGGGCGAGCGCGATCGTCGGCGCAACCGGCGCGGTGTGGTCGAGGGTGAAGCCGACCGTGCGGGCGGCGGAGACGTTTCCAGCGGCGTCCGACTGGGTCACCGAGACCGTATGGGCGCCGTCCTTCAGCGCGCTCGGGTCGTAGGCCGCGACCGCGCTGCCGACGACGACGTAGCTCAGCTTTCCGCCTGTCTCCGTTGCCTTCACGGTGAGCGATGCGTCCGAGGTGATCCGGTCGCTCGCCGACGCGCCGGTGTCGTGGGCGAGCGCGAGCCCGGGCGTGCCCGGCGCGGCACGGTCCAGGACGAGGCCGACACGTGCGGAGCCCGCCGCGACGCCGAGATAAGTTTCCGTCGCCGTCAACGTGTGGACGCCGTCGGCGAGCCCGGCCGGGGCGATGGTGTATTGCCCGTTCGCATCGGCGGTCGCGCGGCCGACCGTGCGGCCGGCTTCGTCGACCAACGTCACCGTCGCGCCCGCATTGGTGACGCCGCTGACCGTGGCGTTCGCCGTGATGCCGTCGATCGCCGACGTGCCGGTGTCCTGTGCCAGCGCCGTCGTGATGCCGGGCGCCTTGATCACCACCGAGGTCGTGCTGTCGGTGGCGGCGGTCGGGTAGGCGTTCGAGATCGCCTGCAGGGTGAAGGCCGTCGTGCCGGGCTGGCCGACCGTGGGCGCGAAGGTGAGCGCGTGCAGGGCCGCGGTGATGGTCGCGGCCGAGCCGGACAGGATGTAGGCGCCGTCGTTGGTGGCGACGAGCCCGGCGCCGGACAGCGTGCCGCCGGCCCCGGTCATGGTGATCCGCAGGGTGTCGGTGGCGCCGAGGTTGGAGTCGGCGAGGGTCGTCGTCGCGAACGGGCTCATCGCGGCCTGCGCGGTGGTCTGGTTGGCGACCGTGCCGGTGATCGCCGGGCCCCCGGCGGCGACGTAGCCGATCGGCAGGCCGTGCGGATCGACGGAGAGCGGCAGCCCGTTGTTGTCGTAGATCGCGTTGCCGTTGCCCGGGCCGTTGTTCTGCTGCAGGCGCAGGCTGCCCCAGCTGTAGAACAGCCGCTCGCCGGCCGGCACCGCGGTGTCGAAGGTCAGCAGCAGGTGGTTGGCGTCGACGATCTGGGCGGCGGTGCCGTTGGCCTCCGCGGTCGCGTCGTCGTAGCCCGCGCGAACGGACCAACCGGTGCCCGAGGCGGCCACGCCGTCGAGCCCCTGCAGGCTCGCGGCCTGATCGAAGGCCAGGGTGACGAGGAGCTGGTTGGCGTGCCCGGCCACCGCCGAGACCTGGGTGACCTGCGGCCCGAGATTGTCGATGTTGCCGTTGGCCAGGCTGATCGGCGAGCCCGGCATCGCCGATGCCGCGAACTGCTGGGCCAGGCCGAGGGCGGCGCGGCCGTAGAGCGCCTGCTGGTCCTGCGTATTGAGGTGGAACCCGCCGTTGGCGCCGTCGTGATCCATGGTCACGTCGCTGCTCTGCAGCGTGACCACCTTCGCGTTGAACGCCGCGTCGGCGCTGAGCTCGGCCTGCCCGACCGCGATCGCCTGATTCTGCAGGGGCTGCTGCGGCGCGCCGGCGGCGAAGGGGATCGGCGAGACGAACAGGTAGGGCGCGTCGTTGGCGCTCAGCCCGAGGACGGCGCGGGCGAGGCCGGCCTCGTAGCGCATGGCGCTCATCCAGCGGTCGGCCGTAAGCCCGGTGGTGAAGTTGCTGTCCCACTCGTTGTGGAGCATCACGATCGCGGTCGGCGCGCCGCGGTCGGTGGCCGGCAGCTGGTTGATCGCGCTGAGATAGCCGCGCTCGAGATAGGTCGAGGACCAGTCGGTTCCGTTGGGATGGAGCCAGTCGGCCGTCAGCGAGGTTCCGCCGATCTCGGTGTCGGCTTTGTTCGGATCGTTGCTCGTCGCGACGACGTTCACGCGCTGGTTGATGCCGTCGAAGCCGAGCAGCTTCTGGATCTCCTGGCGCATCACCTCGATCTGCCCCTCGACCGTGGGGTAGTAGGTGTTGGATTGGCCGCGCACGACGACGTTAATGACCTTGCTGACCGTGGGCGGAACCACGGTGGCCGGCGGGATGGCCGCGACGACGGCGAGGTCGACATGGTCCAGGGCCTGGCCCGGGACGAGCGCCAGGCCCGAGACGCCGCGGGCGTCCTCGCTGGCGAAGCCGGCGGGCGGGCTGACGACGACGCGGTAGTTCATCCCGGCATAGGGGTCCGGCAGGGTGTAGTGGCCGTTCGGATCGGCGGTCAGGGTCGCGACGACGTAGCCGCCGCCGTCCATCACCGCGACGTGCGCGCCGGCGACGCCGGCCTCGCCGGCATCGAAGCGCCCGTTGCCGTTGGCGTCGGCGAACACGGTGCCCGATAGGCCGGCCGCGACCTTCGCAGCTCCGGTGACGAGGGTGTGCTCGTAGTTGACGGCGGTGCCGTTCACGACCGTCCGCGAGACGCTCGCGAGCGCGTCGACGACGGCGTTCCCGAGACCGGGATCGAACGCGACCGTGTATTGCCCGCCGCCCAGGCCGAGAAAGGCCCAGGCGCCGTTCGGGCCCGTCGTCGTGGTCTGGATCGCGTGCCCGCTCGCGTCGTACAGCGTGACGACGGCGCCGGTCTGTCCGCCGTCGCTGGTGTCGATCCGCCCGTTGCCGTTGGAATCCGCGTAGACGATGCCGTTGATGCTGCCCGCGGGGGCCAGGTTGAACCCCTGGCTCACGAGGGTCGGCGCGCCGTGATCGACGGAGACGGCCTGCCAGTTGAAGCCGTCGGCGGTGGTGATGCCCTGGTCGCCGTGGAAGCCGCCACTGGTGTGGTACCGCAGCGCGTAGGTTCCGTCGGCGAGGTTGGCGAAGACGAAGTTGCCGTTCGCGTCGGTGGCGGTGCTGCCGTAGAGGACCGTTCCGGCCGCATTATAGAGGTCGATCGGGAAGCCGGCGCCGAGGCTGTACTCGCCGGCTTGCTGGCTGCCGTCGGCATCCGTGTCGAAGAAGGTGTGGCCGCCGACGCTGCCGCTGCCGGCGGACGGCGCGAGCGTCGGCGCGGCCGCCAGGACGAAGCTGTTGCCGTCGGACCCCGAGGCGACCGAGGTCGCGACCGCCTTGTAGGCGCTTCCGACAACGGTCTGACCCGGCGGGTTGACCACCTTCACGGTGTAGGCGCCGGCGAGCCCCGAGAAGCCGTAATGGCCGTCGGCGTCGGTGCTCGTGCTTCCGACGAGGTTCCCGACGCCGTCGAAGGCGCGGACGATGACGCCACCCTGGCCCTCGCCTGCCGTCACCTGCCCGTCGCCATCGCGGTCGGTCCCGACCGTGCCGCCGATCGTGCCGCCGGCGCCGACGTGGAAGCCCTGGTCGACCGTGGTGGTGGCGCCGCGGCCGACAGTGACGTTGGTGATCCAGCTGGCGCCGTCCGCGGTCATCGTGGCCTGGTCGCCCCGGAAGCCGCCGCCGCTGCCGAAGCGGATCGCGTAGGTGCCGTCGGGGCGCTGGCCGAAATCGTAGTTGCCGTCGGCGTCGGTCAAGGTCGTCGCGATCAGGGTCCTGCCGTCCGCGCTGTACAGGCCGACCGGGAACCCGCTGAACAGGTTGCCCTCACCGTATTCCTGCGTGCCGTTGCCGTTCGTGTCGAAGAACGTGTGCCCCTTGAGGCTGCCATAGACGGCCATGATGCTTTCTCCCCAGTCTGATTGTCGTTGTTGATTGTCTTGAGGCAGGTGCCGTGCGGGCATCCGCCGCGATCGCGGCGACGCTTGCAGCGAGGCGCGCCAGCAACGCGCGCCGCGCTGACCGCTTCAGCCTTCGAACGACGCGCGATGCATCGGCGCGGACGATTTTTTCGCGAATGAGATCAGGCTAGGTCGCGTGAGAGGAGGATGATCCTCGGTCGCACGGATGGCCGATCGCATCGGGCCGGATGCGGCGGCGCGTCCCACGAAAGGCGTGCACCACCCGCAACGCGACGCGTCGCCTGGTCGACAGTCTCGGCCAGGGGCAACATCTCTTGGTTGCACAGGATGTTTTTCATTGGTCTCGACATCGATCGGCCCGCCTCCCAGACGAACCCGACGCAGGGGGACATGGTCTCGCTGCATCGAGGGCAGCTTTTGAAGCTGCTTTTTTTCATGCGTATTAAGAACTATTAGCCATATACGGCCGGGCAATGACCGACCTAGGAAATATATCAACACGCCCCCGCATTTGTAACGCGGCCGAGGTCGGCGTTGGCGGTGTGTCGACGTCGAATGCACCGACGCTGAGCTGCCGCGGCCCGGACGATCACACGCTGCCGACGGCGCTCTCGCCGTCAAAAAGATCATTTTATGACAACGATATAGCGCTGAACAACGTGTCGATGATGACCGCTGCCCGAACCTTCCTCGGCCCGTCGCCGCCGCCGAGCCAGTGCCGCTCGAATGGACCCATGAAGCTGCCGGCCAGTGGACGCGGAACGAGTCGTCGGGGACCAGAGTCCTTAATACCCTCAGATTGCATCACGAATAGGAATACCCACCGACGGTGATGCTGTGCGCCCCGCGCGGATCTCTGATTCATCGTCGGCTGCGGAGGGCCGACGGACCGACCGACGTGCGGTGCCCAACGGAACGCCTCGCGGCGACCTCAACACCGTCGCGCGGTGAACGGCGGGGCCGGCGCCTAGGTGCAGTATCGGGCTTCTTCACCGAAGCGCGAGGAGCACGCCGGCCAAGGAGTGACGGGTGACGTGCTGGGGGGACGAGGCGGTCCTGGAAGCCGTGCAGCACCGGCTCGACGAGGATCGTCACGCGATGCGTACGCGTCGGCAGACGGTCGAGCAGGTGTTCGGGACGCTGAAAGGCTGGATGGGGGCGACCCACTTCCGGATGCACAGGCTAAAGAACGCCTCAACCGAGATGAGCCTGAAGGTCTTGGCCCACAATCTGAAGCGGGTGATGGCGATCCTCGGCACCGGACCGCTCCTCACCGCCTTGCGGGCGTGAGGGCACGCGGCGCATCGTGCGCCATCGCCGCCCCAATTCAACACAGCACACCGCGTTCCCACACTGCCTCGGTGGGGGCGGTCGGACCACGGTTGGCGATATTCTCACGAAAACGGACGAACGGCCGCCCTGGTACGTTATGACGTCTGCCGTATGGTGCCGGCGCTGCAGCCTATTGAACGACAGGCCTTCATTGGATTGAGCACTCAGCCTCCGCGGCTCGATTTCTGGCCGCTTGCGCGAGGGCGGCCTGGAACTCGGCCTCCGGCAGCAGCGCCCCGCCGGTGGTCCAGACGACGTGGGTGGCGTGGGCGACGTCCGGCAGGACGCCGCAAGCCGGTCCCACCGC
>NZ_VRUV01000269.1:0-6235 GCF_008039455.1 Methylobacterium sp. WL116 | reverse complement strand
GGCTTGGCCTCGCCCGCATCGGGCCGGGCCCGCTCGACGGTGCGGAACAGGCCGTTGAGGCCGCCGATCACCTCGAAGCTCCGGCGCGAGAGCTTGCCGTAGCTGGTCGCGGCCGGATCGGTCGGGGCGGCGGCGGCGGCCTGGGCGGCGGCGGCGTTCGGGGCCTTGAGCCCCGGCAGGGGCTTGAGCTCGATGCCCTGGTGGGCGACCTCGAGCACGTCGTGCCAGGCGGAGGCGGGGAGCGAGCCGCCGGTCATCTTGTTGGTCGAGGTGTGGTCGTCGTTGCCGAACCAGACCGCGGCGACGTAGTTGCCGGTGTAGCCGACGAACCACGCGTCGCGGTAGGCGTTCGTGGTGCCGGACTTGCCCGCGACCTTCATGCCCTCGAGCTGCGCGCGGCGGCCGGTGCCCTCCTCGACCACCTTGTTCAGCATGTAGTTCATATCGGCCACGACCTGGGTCGAGAGCACCTGCTCGGGCTTCTCGTCGTCGTGCCGGTAGATCACCTCGCCGCTGGAGTTCTTCACCTCGGAGGCCGCGTAGGGCTTCGCCTTGCGCCCGCCGTTGGCGAACACCGCGTAGGCCGCGGCCTGGTCGATCACCGTCACCTCGGCCGAGCCGATCGGCAGCGAGACGGAATCGACCAGCGGGGTGGTGATGCCCATGCGGTGGGCCGTGTCGATGATCTTGGCGCGGCCCGCCTTCGCCGCCGGGAAGTCGCCCTTGATCCCGAGGCCCTTGCCGATGGCGATCGAGACCTTGATCGGGATCGTGTTGATCGATTTGGCCACCGCGAGCCACATCGGCTGGCGCCCGGAATAGGAGCGGCCGTAATTCTGCGGGCACCAGTTGCCGAGGCAGACGGGGCTGTCGACGACCACCGTGTCCGGCCGGAACAGGCCCGAGCTCAGCGCCGCCGCGTAGACGTAGGGCTTGAACGACGAGCCGGGCTGGCGCAGCGCGTCGGTGGCGCGGTTGAACTGGCTCTCGCCGTAATCGGCGCCGCCGACCATCGCGCGCAGGGCGCCGTCGGGATCGAGGATCACCATCGCCGCCTCGTCGACGTCGTAGGCCTCGCCGGACTTGCGCAGGATGTCGGCCACCACCTGGTCGGCGCGCTTCTGGATGCCGAGGTCGAGCGGCGTCTTCACCGTCAGCACCCGGTCGCTCTTGAACTTGCCCGCGTCGGCCATGGCCTTGATCTCGCCGAAGGCCCAGTCGAGGTAGTAGTCGGCGGTGATGTCGCGGGTGCGCGTCACCGGCGTCGCCGGGTTGCGCAGCGCCGTCTGGATCTGCCCCTCGGTGACGAAGCCGGCCTCGACCATGTTGTGCAGCACGTCGACGGCGCGCGCGCGGGCCGCCGGAAGATTGACGCTCGGCGCGTACTTGCTCGGCGCCTTGAACAGGCCGGCCAGCATCGCGGCCTCGGCCAGGCTGATGTCCTTCAGCGGCTTGCCGAAATAGTAGTCCGCCGCCGCCACCGCGCCGAAGGTGCCGCCGCCCATGTAGGCGCGGTCGAGGTAGAGCTTCAGGATCTCGTTCTTGGTCAGGTGGCTCTCGAGCCACAGGGCCAGAAAGGCCTCGTTGATCTTGCGCTCCAGCGAGCGCTCGTTGGTGAGGAACAGGTTCTTGGCGAGCTGCTGCGTGATCGACGAGCCGCCCTGGGTGTTGCCGCCGCCGCGCGAGTTGTTGACCAGCGCCCGCATCGTGCCGATCGGGTCGATGCCCCAGTGCTCGTAGAAGCGGCGGTCCTCGGTCGAGACCAGGGCCTTGATCATGATGTCGGGGAATTCGTCGAGCTTGAGCGAGTCGTCGTGCTTGATCCCGCGCCGCCCGACCTCGGTGCCGTAGCGGTCGAGGAAGGTGACCGCGAGGTCCTGCTGCTTCAGCCAGTTGTCGCTGGTGAGGTTGAAGGCGGGCTGCGCCATCGCCAGCATCAGGATCGCAGCCCCGGTGCCGAGCGTCGTGGCTTCGCTCGTCAGGTCGAGCGCGACCCGCTTCCAGCCGCGGAAGGCGAAGACCTTCATCCGCTCCTGGAAGCGGCCGTAGGCCGCGCCGCCGGAGACGCCGCTGTCGTAGAGGCCCGCATTGACCCACGCGTCGAAGGCCAGCGACGCGTGCCTGATGCGGGTGAGGAGACGAGAGACGTTCAGCAGGCGCACGACGGGGTTCCGGCTCCTAGAGACGCCTCGACGGACCCGCGGACGACGGGGCCGTGCCCCTCTCTACCAAGCCGCGGGGCCTTTCGCGAGATGGAACGCGGCCCTCGCGGCGATGGGTCCGGCGGGCGCCCGAGAAAGGTCGCGTCAGTCTTGATGCGGGATTGGGGCGGCGCCGGGGCGAGGTTGCGCGGCCGGCGCCCATGCGGCACAGGAGAGCGCTTCAGCCCTTGAGACACGAGAGGTGTTCCCGATGGGGAACCCCAAGCCCGCCCCCGCGGGTGCCGCCCTGCCGTTCTGGCGGGAGAAATCCCTCGATGCGATGACGCCGGCCGAGTGGGAGAGCCTGTGCGACGGCTGCGGCCGCTGCTGCCTGCTCAAGCTCGAGGACGACGACACCGGCGAGGTCCACCACACCGACGTCGGCTGCACGCTGCTCGACGGCCACCATTGCCGCTGCCGCGACTACGCCAAGCGCCAGGTCCGCGTGCCGGACTGCGTCCGCCTCACGCCGGAGGCGGTGCGCACGATCCCGTGGCTGCCGCCCACCTGCGCCTACCGCCTGGTCCGCGACGGCGAGCCGCTGTTCGACTGGCACCCGCTGATCTCGGGCTCGCGCAACAGCGTCCACGACGCCGGCATCTCGATCCGCGGCCGGATGGCCGGCAACGAGGAGGAGTTCTCCGACGACGAGCTCCCGGACCGGATCGTCGACTGGCCGACGGCGATGCCGGGCGAGGAGGGGTAGGGGGCGGGCTGGTCCGTGATGACCCGCCGCGCCGTTCGTTGAGGTCGCGGCCCCGGCGGTCTATGCACGGGCCCCATGGACCTCCTCCAAGCTTCCGCGAGTCGATCCCCGGCTCCCCTCGCCTGCAAGCGGCCGTCTTCCAAGGCGGCGGCGCCGTTCCTGCCCATGAGCCGCGCCGAGATGGACGCGCTCGGGTGGGAATCCTGCGACATCGTCCTGGTGACGGGCGACGCCTATGTCGACCATCCCAGCTTCGGCATGGCCATCATCGGCCGGCTGCTCGAGGCGCAGGGATTCCGGGTCGGCATCATCGCGCAGCCCGACTGGCAATCGGCGGAGCCGTTCAAGGCCCTGGGCCGGCCGGCGCTGTTCTTCGGCGTCACCGGCGGCAATCTCGACTCGATGGTGAACCGCTACACGGCGGACCGTCGCCTGCGCCACGATGACGCCTACACCGCGGGCGGGGAGGGCGGCCGGCGCCCGGACCGCTCGACCATCGTCTACACGCAGCGCTGCCGCGAGGCGTACAAGGACGTGCCGATCATCCTCGGCGGCATCGAGGCCTCGCTCCGCCGCATCGCCCATTACGATTACTGGTCCGACAAGGTGCGCCGCTCGATCCTCGCGGATGCGAAGGCCGACCTGCTGCTCTACGGCAATGCCGAGCGCGCCGTGGTCGAGGTGGCGAACCGCCTCGCGGCCGGCGCGGCGCCGCACGAGCTGGACTCCGTCCGGGGCGTCGCCCTGTTCCGCCGCGTGCCCGCGCACTACGCCGAGCTGCCCGCCGACGACCTCGATTCGGCCGACGAGGCCGCCAGCCGCCGCCCCGGCGAGACCGTGATCCGGCTCCCCGCCTACGACGAGGTCAAGGACGACAAGGAGGCCTATGCCCGCGCCTCGCGGGTGCTGCACCGGGAGGCCAACCCCGGCAACGCCCGCCCCCTCGTCCAGCGCCACGGCGACCGCGACCTGTGGCTGAACCCGCCGCCGATCCCGCTCTCCAGCGAGGAGATGGATGCGGTCTACGACCTGCCCTACGCCCGCGCCCCCCATCCCGCCTACGGCGACGCGAAGATCCCCGCCTGGGACATGATCAAGTTCTCCGTGACGATCATGCGCGGCTGCTTCGGCGGCTGCACCTTCTGCTCGATCACCGAGCACGAGGGCCGCGTCATCCAGAACCGGTCGGAAGGCTCGATCCTGCGCGAGATCGAGCGGATCCGCGACAAGACCCCGGGCTTCACCGGCGTGATCTCGGATGTCGGCGGGCCGACGGCGAACATGTACCGGATGGCCTGCAAGGACCCGAAGATCGAGGCGGCGTGCCGGCTGCCGTCCTGCGTCTTCCCGGACATCTGCCCGAACCTGAACACCTCGCACGACGACCTGATCCGGCTCTATCGCAAGGTCCGCGAGGTCAAGGGCGTCAAAAAGGTGATGGTGGCCTCCGGCGTGCGCTACGACCTCGCGGTCCGGAGCCCCGAATACGTCGAGGAGCTCGTGACCCATCACGTCGGCGGCCGGCTGAAGATCGCCCCCGAGCACACCGAGCGCGGCCCCCT
Organism: Methylobacterium sp. WL116; assembly: GCF_008039455.1. Lineage (NCBI taxonomy): Bacteria > Pseudomonadati > Pseudomonadota > Alphaproteobacteria > Hyphomicrobiales > Methylobacteriaceae > Methylobacterium > Methylobacterium sp. WL116. The sequence goes on along the minus strand of NZ_VRUV01000269.1, from coordinate 1,766 downwards.
CGACCTGATGATGAAGCCGGGGATCGGCACCTACGACCGCTTCAAGGAGATGTTCGACGCGGCCGCCGAGAAGGCCGGCAAGAAATACTACCTGATCCCGTACTTCATCGCGGCCCATCCGGGCACGACCGACCAGGACATGATGAACCTCGCCGTCTGGCTCAAGAAGAACGACTACCGCGCCGATCAGGTGCAGACGTTCCTGCCCTCGCCGATGGCGACCGCCACGACGATGTACCACACCGAGATCAATCCGTTGCAGGGCGTGCGGCGCGGCGGCAGCGAGCCGGTCGACGCGATCAAGGGGATGCGCCAGCGCCGGCTGCACAAGGCGTTCCTGCGCTACCACGACCCCGAGAACTGGCCCCTGCTGCGCGAGGCGCTGCGGGCGATGGGCCGCGCGGATCTCATCGGGCCGCGGCCGGACCAGCTCGTCCCGCTCTCGCAGCCGCCGGGAACGGGCCTGGGCAAGGCGGGCGGCCAGCCGCGACCCGGGCGCCATCCGGGCGCGCCGCGTTTCACCACGAAGGGCGTGCCGCTGCGGAAGTGACGGCCGCGCGCATCGGGCGTTCCATGTCGGGATCGAGCGCCGAGCGCGGTTCCATCCGCCCCCGGATCGTCCCCCCGGCCGGCACGCCGCGACGGCGTCAGGCTCTGCCGAAACGAGGGGTTCCCATGCCACACATCCTCCACGCCGCAGCCCTCCTCCTCGCCCTCGGCGCGGGCGCGGCCGAGGCCAGGGTCGTCCGCCTGGAGATCGCGTCCAAGCAGCCCTACGGCACGTTCGCGGCGGGGGCCTATGCGCGCTGGGAGGGGCGCGTCGTCGGCGATCTGGCGCCCGGCGAGGCCGGCATTCCCGATCTCGACAGGGCGACGCGCAACGCCGCCGGCAGGGTCGAGTACGCGGCGCGGGTGATCCTGTTCCTGCCGGTCGATGCGGCCGCCGGCAACGGCGCGCTGCTGGTCGACGTGCCCAATCGCGGCAAGGCCTACGCCCACGCGCTCTACAACAGCCCGCGGGCGCTGCCGATGGCGTCGGGCAACCTCGATGCCGGCACCGGCTTCCTGGAGGATCGCGGCTACCGGGTCGCCGAGGTGTACTGGGAGCTCGGCCAGGGCGCCGACCTGCCGTCCTTCACCGACGGCGAGGGACAGCGGCGCTTCGTCGAGGGGGTCGGCTTCGCCATCGTGCGCGATACGGCCGACTTCCTCGCCCACGCGGCGGCCGATGCCGCGGGCACGCCGAACCCGCTCGCCGGCAGCGTGAGCCGGACGCTCGCCACCGGCAAGTCGCAGGACGGGCGCTTCCTGAAGACCTTCCTGCTGCACGGCTTCAACCGCGCCGACGGCCGGCGCGTCTTCGACGGGATGCACGTCTTCGTCTCGGGCGCGGGGCTGCTGCCGATCCTGCGATCGGGCACCGGGCCGGGATCGAGCGCCGACGGCGCGCCGAATTTTGCCGATCCGGAGTTTCCCGGCGTCCACGACGGGCCGCTGACCATCGGCGCGATCGTCGCCGCGGCCGAGGCGCGGGGCGAGGTGGCGCCGAAGGCGATGCTCCTGAATTCGACCACGGATTACGCGTCGCTGCGCGCCTCGCTCGGCCGCACCGGCGCCACCGGCACCGAAGACCTCGCGCTGCCGGCCAACGTCCGGATGTACGACGTCGCCGGCGCCTCGCACGTCACCGTGGTCCGGGCCTCGGCCTCCCGGGCGGCCTCGCGCACCCGGTTCACGTAGTCGGCCTGGCTCCGGTAGCGCTCGGC
>NZ_VRUV01000268.1:0-6241 GCF_008039455.1 Methylobacterium sp. WL116 | reverse complement strand
GACCCCGCTGCTGACCCACTTCGACCGCAACGGCTTCGGCTACACCCTCAACCGCGCCACCGGCGAGCTCCTCGTCGCCGAGAAGTTCGACCCGGTCGTCAACTGGGCCTCCAAGGTCGACATGGACCGGGCGTCCCCCGGCTACGGCCGGCCGATCGTCGCCGAACGCTACTCGCCCGAGCGGACCGGCGAGGACGAGACCACCACCGGCATCTGCCCCGGCGCGATCGGGGCGAAGAACCAGCAGCCGGCGGCGTTCTCGCCCGGCACGGGGCTGTTCTACGTGCCCACCAACCACATCTGCATGAGCTACGAGCCGTTCCACGTCACCTACACGACGGGCGTGCCCTATGTCGGCGCCACCGTCGGGCTGCAGCCGCCGCCGGGCGAGTCCCGCACCGGCGCGTTCGTCGCCTGGGACGGCGTCGCGGGGCGGATCGCATGGTCCCTGCCCGAGCCGTTCTCGGTCTGGTCGGGCGCCCTCGCCACCGCCGGCGGCGTGGTCTTCTACGGGACGCTCGAGGGCTACCTGAAGGCCGTCGACGCGACGACGGGCGAGGAACTCTACCGGTTCAAGACCCCGTCGGGCATCGTCGGCAACGTGATGACCTACCGGCACGGCGGCCGTCAGTACGTGGCGGTGCTCTCGGGTGTCGGCGGCTGGGCCGGAATCGGCCTGGCCGCCGGCCTCACCGACCCGGCGGACGGCGCCGGCGCGGTCGGCGGGTACGCGGCACTGTCGGATTATACCGCGCTCGGCGGCCAGCTCACCGTCTTCGCCTTGCCCGTGCGGTGACGAGGCTGCGATACCAATCTGTGGGTGAATTTCCCACATCAAGCAGAAACATGCGCGTCGCACGATGTCGCTCCCGTTCGAGGAGCCGATCGATTCGATGCCGGATTCGCCTGCCACGCCGCGACGCTCGCGCCTGCGCGACCTTCTCGTCGCGATCGTGCTGACGGTGTGGATCGTCGCCGTGGCGCGGACCGAACGGACCGCGCAGCTGACCCCGCCGGTCGTGTCCTACGCGGCGGCCTCGCGCTGAGGCAGATCTCACAGCGTTCCGTCCGGGCGCTGCCCGATCGGCGCACCGGGCGCCGGCGCGCGGCCCAGGTCGAGACGCAAGGGTTGGCCGCCCGAAAGCCGGACCCGCGTCGGCTCCGTGCCGGTTTTCGTGTCTCCCTCCCCCGACGCCGATCCGGCCCCGGAGCTTAGTCCATAAGCGAATTCAAAATAGGAAAATAAACTGTACATTCCCGCTTTGTTCCGGTAAATAATCCTCATCGAAGGCGATTCGGATCGATGCCATGGCCAGACAACCGAGGATCGGTGAAGAGGTCCGGCAACTGAAGGGGCTTCTGGCCGGGCTCTCCCTCGACACGAAGCTGCTCCGCCTGGAGCAGGCACTCCGGCGAAAGGATTGGTCCGACCAGCCGCGCGCTCCTTTCGGTCAGCCTAACGGTGGGCAATGGATTGCCGGCGGCGGTGGGGATGGGAACGCCGTCGATCCGGACGTGCTGCGGCTGATCAAGCCGCAATGGGCACAGATGCCCGCAGCCGAGCCCACCCAGACCCGCGAGGAGACCCGTCTCGACGACGGCACCCGCATCCTCTCGATCCGCATCCGCGCCGGCCGGCGCGACTTCGACGAGCAGCACGCGGTCACCGCGCCGGACGGCGAGAGCCGGGTCTTCGAGACCCTCGGCGCGACGCAGACGATCCGCGACGGCGTCTCCGGCGAGATCCTGGGGCGCAGCACCTTCACGGCGAACGGCGCCGAGCCGGACGCGACGGTGCAGCCCGCCTTCCTGCAGGCGGTTCCGCTCGCCCTGGCGGCCGTTCGGGTCCTACGGACGCTCGAGCTCGCCGGCACGCTCTTCGCGACGCTTTCGGCGCAGCGGGGTCGCTACGGCACCGTCCTCGGCACTACGGCGCACGAGTTCCGTGGCGCCGAGGACTTCGAGCACATGCCGGCGATCTGGGTCGGTCAGCTCGACCAGGCATCCCTCGACGCCGCCTGCCCGAAGACCGGTGAGATCCAGACCCAGCTCGACGCGGTCGCCACGGCGGTTCGACAAAGTGGCGCGTATCGAACGCCGCAAGCCATCGGCACCGCGATCCACGTGCTGATGGATCGTTGGGCAAAAGCCCAGAACATCGCCGATTTCAAATCGGAGCTGTCGATTCTCAAGACTGGAGGCGAAGGCTCGTATGGTCAGTCCGGCACGAGCCGCCTTGACCAGTTTCATAGCCCACAGCCGACCGTCGCCTGCGTCTACGACTACAAGACGGGGCTTCGCGGCCTCGGTTGGTCCGATTCGGTGCGTTACGCGACCAGAGCCAAGATGCTGTTCCCCAAAACGCAGCGGATCATCGTCATACAGATGCGGGAGTCGCGATGACCACCAAGAAGCAGTTGGCTCGACTTTTTCGAGACGTGCTGAAGCACAATCCGGATTGGGTCCAAGTGAATCCGTATGCGATCTGGATCCGCCCGATCCGCCATTGCATCGCGCAGATCTACATCTATCGCGGCAGGTCTGCCGATGTATTTTGGCCCAGGTTCAGTATCGCGCCCTTGTACTGGAGTGGCGCGAACTGGGATTGGAATGTCGGCAGTTTTTCCGAGGGGTTCCGACGCGAGCCCCTACCTGCCCCCTTCACGCGGGACTACTTCCTCCAGCCCGATTACGAGCGCAGGCCGGAATTTCCCCAGCTTGCCGCCTGGGCGGCCACGGTCGGGGACTTCGCGTGGGCAGATCCCGAAATCGGCCGCATCTTCACGCGCGCGGTCGAGGAGCAGGTCCTGCCGCTGCTGCGCCCGATGGCCCTCGACCACCACGCCTACCTGGACTTCTACCGCAGCCACATCGTCCCGAGCCGCGGCCTTTACGACCAGCAGCGCATGGCGATCGCGCTCGCGGAGGGCGCGCTGGACGAGGCGCGCGAGTTCCTGGGCCGGATCTGGCGGTGGTACGAGAGCGACACCTACGGCGATTACGAGCCGCCCGAGATCCTCGACTATCCCAAGCGCGGCGCGCGCACGCAGCGCGCCATCGAGGCCTGGGAGAAGGCCGGCCGCTGCACCGACTACCGGCGCTGCCGCCGCCGCATCCTCGAGATCGTCGAACCGCTCCGCACCGGCGACCGCGCGGCCATCGCGGCGATCCTTCACCGCTGGGAGGCCGAGGCGGCGCGCTTCCACCAGGCCGAGCGCTGGTGGGAGCCGACGCCGTTTCCCATCGAGGAGGGGCTGGCCTGAGCGACCGTCGATCCGACCTCACAGAGGCCCTTCCACGGTCCAGGATCGCTCCTCGAGCGATTCCCGGGTCGTCCGGCTGCTTCGGGTCGAGGCGACGCGCAGCCGGAAAACGCTTGAATTCTTCGCGTTCACCCGCTAGATCGTTCCTCATCAGTTCTGGTTGCAGTCGCGAGGCTGCGGTTCGGGAGTGGGCCCCACCGGGTCCGCTCTTTTTTATTGCCGCAAGCCCCTCTCCTGTCCTCCGGAGCGCCGCCCCATCAGCGAGCCCGATCCTGAGCGCAGTCATGTCAGAGCCGACCGCCGTCCCCTCGCCCGAGCCGTCGGCTGAGCCGACGGAGAAGCGCCTGGTCCGCGAGACCGGCGTCGCCGCGCGCGTGGCGCAGGTGATCGAGGGTCCGATCGAGGGGCTCGGCTTCCGCCTCGTGCGGGTCAAGGTGTCGAGCGCGAACGGCTGCACCGTGCAGATCATGGCCGAGCGGCCGGACGGCTCGATGTCCATCGACGAGTGCGAGACCGTGAGCCGCGCGATCTCGCCGATCCTCGACCTCGATGACCCGGTCGGCATCGCCTACTATCTCGAGATCTCCTCGCCCGGCATCGACCGTCCGCTGGTCCGGGTCTCCGACTTCGCCCGCTGGGCCGGCTACGAGGCCAAGATCGAGCTCGCCGTGCCGCTCGGCGGCCGCAAGCGCTTCCGCGGGATCATCGGCGAGCCGGACGCGGCGGCGCTCACCGTCCCGGTCGACCTGCCCGACGTCAAGGAAGGCCTGCCGAGCCGGGTCTCGCTGCCGCTGCGCGACCTCGCCGATGCGCATCTGGTGCTCACGGACGAGCTCGTGCGCGAGTCGCTGCGGCGCGGCGGAGGCCCAGTGCAGGACCTCGACGAGGCGCTCGACGACGACGAGGCGGAAGACGCCCCGGCCCTTCCGCCGGCGCCGTTCCCGAAGCGGCAGAAGGCTTCCGCCAAGCCCAAGGCGGCCAAGCCGAAGCCCGCTTCGGACGCGCCCAAGAAGCCCGTGACCACCAAGGCGGCCCGCCTGAAGGACCGCGACTCGCTTCACTAGAGCATCGCCGCCCGCCCCGCTTGCAAAGCGGCGACCGGGGCGGCACCCCAAGAGAAGGACCGACACAGATGGCCGTCGTCAGCGCCAACCGGCTCGAACTCCTGCAGATCGCCGACGCGGTCGCCCGCGAGAAGGTGATCGATCGCTCCATCGTGATCGACGCGATGGAGGAGGCGATCGCCAAGGCGGCCCGCTCGCGCTACGGCGCCGAGACCGACGTGCACGCCGAGATCGACAACAAGACCGGGGCGCTGCGGCTCTCCCGCCACCTCCTCGTGGTCGACCTCGTCGAGAACGACGCCCGCGAGATCACCCTCGACCAGGCCCGGCGCTACAATCCCGGCGCGCTCGTCGGCGACGTGATCTCCGACACCCTGCCGCCCTTCGATTTCGGGCGCGTCGCCGCGCAGTCGGCCAAGCAGGTCATCGTCCAGAAGGTGCGCGACGCCGAGCGCGACCGCCAGTTCGACGAGTACAAGGACCGCATCGGCGAGATCGTGAACGGCCTCGTCAAGCGCGTCGAGTACGGCAACGTCATCGTCGACCTCGGCCGCGGCGAGGGCATCGTCCGGCGCGACGAGATGATCCCGCGCGAGACCTTCCGCCCCGGCGACCGCATCCGCTCGTACCTGTTCGACGTGCGCCGCGAGGTGCGCGGCCCGCAGATCTTCCTGTCGCGCTCGCATCCGCAGTTCATGGCGAAGCTCTTCGGCCAGGAAGTGCCGGAGATCTACGACGGCATCGTCGAGGTGAAGGCGGTCGCCCGCGATCCGGGCTCGCGCGCCAAGATCGCGGTGATCTCGCGCGACGGCTCGATCGATCCGGTCGGCGCCTGCGTCGGCATGCGCGGCTCGCGCGTCCAGGCGGTGGTCGGCGAGCTCCAGGGCGAGAAGATCGACATCATCCCGTGGTCGGAGGACCAGGCGACCTTCATCGTCAACGCGCTGCAGCCGGCCGAGGTCGTCAAGGTGGTGCTCGACGAGGAGGCCGACCGCATCGAGGTCGTGGTGCCCGACGACCAGCTCTCGCTTGCCATCGGCCGCCGCGGCCAGAACGTGCGCCTGGCCTCGCAGCTCACCGGCTGGGACATCGACATCCTGACCGAGGCCGAGGAGAGCGAGCGTCGCCAGAAGGAGTTCGCCGAACGCACCACCGTGTTCATGGGCGCGCTCGACGTCGACGAGACCGTCGGCCAGCTGCTCGCGGCGGAAGGCTTCCGCAACGTCGAGGAGATCGCCTACGTCGACATCCAGGAGCTGTCCTCGATCCAGGGCCTCGACGAGGAGACCGGCGCCGAGATCCAGGCCCGCGCCCAGGATCACCTCGCCCGAATCGAGCAGGAGCACGACGACCGCCGCACCGAGCTCGGCGTGCAGGACGAGCTGCGCGAGATCGACGGCCTGACCACGCCGATGCTGGTCTCGCTCGGCGAGAACGACGTGAAGACGATCGAGGATCTGGCCGGCTGCGCCACCGACGACCTCGTCGGCTACACCGAGGGCCGCGGGCCGGAGGCCAAGCGCCACGCCGGCTACCTCGACGGCTTCGAGGTCTCGCGCGCCGAGGCCGAGGCCATGATCATGGCCGCCCGCCTCCGCGCCGGCTGGATCGAGGCGCTGCCCGAGCCCGAGGCGACCGAGGACGCGGCGGAGCCCGCCGAGGCCGAGGCCAACTGACGACGCGAGGTCGGGCGATGATTCAGGCCGCTCAGCCGTCGGCTGACGAGGGCATCGTGGACGTCGTCCTCGATGCCGGGCCGAATCGTGGCCGACAGGGCGCGCTGCGCACCTGCATCGTCACGCGCACCGCGCAGGCGCCCGACGCGATGATCCGCTTCGTCCTCGGGCCGGACGGCGCCGTCGTGCCGGACCAGCGCGGTGGGCCGGACGATGGCGGTGACGTATAAACATCACC
>NZ_VRUV01000267.1:0-6259 GCF_008039455.1 Methylobacterium sp. WL116 | reverse complement strand
GTGACCCTGACCTCGCCGGGCGTGACCGTCGTGCAGAGCGGCCTGAACCGCAACAACAGCACCGAGTTCGCCGTCGTGCGCGCCGGCCTGAACTACAAGTTCGGCTCGTACTAGGACCTGCCGGATCCGCCGCAGCTCGCCCAGAGCCGCGGTTCGACCCGACCCGAGAAGCCCGGCCGAAAGGCCGGGCTTTTTTCGTCGTCGGATCGCATCGTCCAACGGTGAAGATTTCTTCGCCGCCCCTGACAAACCTCGGGCGTGCTCCCCATCTTGGAACCGGTCCATGCGGCGCACGATGCCGCGGGTTCGATTCGAGGAGGACGACTCCATGAACAGCGAAGAACGCGACGTCATCTCCGGCATCTTCCAGCGGCTCGAGCAGGCGTCCAGCCAGCCCCGCGACGCGGATGCCGAGCGCTTCATTGCCGACAAGCTCAGGGCCCAGCCCTATGCGCCCTACGCGATGGCGCAGCTGATCTACGTGCAGGAAGAGGCGATCAAGAGCCTCAACCAGCAGCTCGAGCAGGCCCGCCAGCAACAGGCGCAGCCGCAATCCTCGGGTGGCGGCGGGTTCCTGTCGAGCATCTTCGGCGGCGGTTCGCAGCGCCAGGATCCGCAGCCGCAGCAGCGGGCGGGCGGCGCCTGGGGCAACCAGGGCGGCGCGCCGCAGGGCTACCCGCAGCAAGGGTATCCGCAGCAGGGCTACCCGCAACAGGGGTATCCGCAGGGCGGTCCGCAGCAGGGCGGCCCGTGGGGCGGCCAGCAGCAGGCGCCGGCTCGCGGCGGCGGCTTCATGGCCACGGCCTTGCCGATGGCGGCCGGCGCGGCCGGCGGCATGCTGCTCGGCAGCGCCCTCTCGAACGCCTTCGCCGGCGGCCATTCGAGCCTCGGCAGCGCGGCGGCGGCCGGCCTCGGCGGCGGCACGACGGTCGAGAACAACTACTTCGGCTCGGACGCCGGCGGCACCCAGGATTTCGGTGCGCCCCTCGGCGGCGGGAGCGACACCGCCTTCGACGGCGGCAACGACGACTTCGCCGGCGATCTGGGTGGCGGCGACGACAGCGACTGGGCCTGATCGCGCGGCCCGATCCGGGCGCGGCCCGCTCGGATCGGGCCGGATGACATGCGTCCGACGACGTCGAAGGCTCGGGTCGCTCCTCTCGGCGATCCGAGCCTTCCTGCGTTCGATCCCGCGGTCACATCACCTCGACGCGCGTCCCCACCGGCACGCGTTCGTAGAGGTCGACCACGTCGTCGTTCATCATTCGGATGCAGCCGGACGACACGTTCTGGCCGATCGTGTGCGGCTCGTTGGTGCCGTGGATGCGATAGAGCGACGAGCCGAGATAGAGCGCCCGCGCGCCGAGCGGATTGCCGGGGCCGCCTTCCATGTGGCGCGGCAGGTCCGGCCGGCGCGCCAGCATCTCCGGCGGCGGCGTCCAGCCCGGCCACTCCGCCTTGCGGCTGACGGTCTTGAGACCCGACCAGGCGAAGCCCGGCCGCCCGACGCCGATGCCGTAGCGCATCGCCCGGCCGCCGGGTTGGACGAGGTAGAGATACTTCGACGGCGTATCGATCACGATCGTGCCCGGGCGCTGGGGACCGGAGAACGCGACCTCCTGCCGGGCGTAGCGCGGATCCGGCGCGCGGGCGATGCGGTCGCTCTCCGCAGGTGGGTCGGCCTGGGCGGGCAGGCCCTGAGGCAGCGCTGCGTAGGCTCGCGATGCGACGCCATAGGGTTCGATCGGATCGCCGGATTGTGCCGACGCGCCTGCGTAACCCGGCCGGGCCACCGCAACGGGGCGGGCACCGCCGCGCGGGGCGACGCCGCCGGTGACAAGGTATTCGATCAGGCCGCCGCCGTATCCGTCGGGCTCGGCATAGCGCGCCTGCGCCTGGACCGCCCCCGACCAGACGGATGCGGCAAGCGCCGCCCCCACGCACCAACTCGTCCGCATCGCCGCACTCCCGCACCACGGCCGGGCTCGATGCCGGCCGTCATGGTTGAGAGGGTCGGACCGGGACGCGCGACATTCGATGAAGGAACGTGGTGAATCGGTCGCGGACGGGCTTCGCTGCCCCGGTCGTCACGAAGCAACGTGAATCGACTGTAAATCCGACCGAATGCTTTCGATCTTCAGCAAACTGCAACCGTTCCCGGTCCTAGATCGGATCCGGGTTTCCAAGACGGCCGGTTCGAACCTATGACTCACAAGCGCTACCGCATCGAGGACAGCCTCGGCCTCGCGCCCGCGGCGGGGACGACGATGTCCAGTGCCGGGCCCGTGGAGGGCGGGGCGCGCCTCGACGAGATCCTCTCGGCGATCCAGGACCTGCGCCGCATCACCCAGTCGAGCGCCGGCGAGACCATCGAGGCGTGCCGCCGCGAGCTGTCCGAAGCCTTGGCGATGCGCTCCGAGCTCGACGTGATGAAGGCGGCGATCACCAACACCCGCGACGAGATCGCGGCTCTGTATCACTCCGAGTCCAACGGCAAGGGCATGCGCCGCGCCGCCGACGAGCTGGGCGCCGTGGTCGGGTCGACCGAGCGCGCGACGTCGACGCTGCTCACCGCGCTGGAGGAGATCGAGGCGAGCGCCAACATCCTGCGGGCCGGCAATCTCGGCAAGGGCGGCCAGGACAAGGTCGACGTCATCCTCGACCGCGTCATCGTTGCCTACGAGGCCTGCAATTTCCAGGACCTGACCGGCCAGCGCATCAGCAAGATCGTCAACGTCCTGAGCTTCGTCGAATCCCACCTCGACCGCATGATCGCCGCCTGGAACGGCCTCGACGGGTTCCGCGACGTGTTCTCCGCCGGCCCCGCCGCCGTCGTCGATCCGGACGACGAGCGCTCGCTCCTGAACGGCCCGAAGCTCGACGAGGATCCGGGCCACGTCGACCAGTCCGACATCGACGCGCTGTTCGGCTGAGGGCCGAGGTCCGCCGGCACGCCTTTGCGCATCGCGCCCCTTCCCTCGCCAGTTTCGCGGGCTTAGATCACGGCGATGAGCCGGAGAGTCCCGTCAGGTCGCGCCACCGAGGATCTGCCCCAGGAGGCCTTCGACGACGAGGCTTTCGACGAGGAGCGGGACGAGGCCGAGCCGGCGCAGGCCGACGAGGCGCCCGAGATCGACTTCGATTTCGAGCCCGGCGCCGTCGAGGCCGGCACGGAGGTGATCCGCCGGTTCTGGACGACGCTGCCCTCCGGGCCCGGCGTCTACCGGATGTTCGATGCCAAGGGCGACGTGCTCTACGTCGGCAAGGCGAAGAACCTGAAGGCCCGGGTCGGCTCCTACGCCCGCGGGCAGGCGCATTCCAACCGCATCGCGCGGATGATCTCGCAGACGGCGGCGATGGAGTTCGTCACCACCGCCACCGAGACCGAGGCGCTGCTGCTCGAGGCGAACCTGATCAAGCAGCTGAAGCCGCGCTTCAACGTGCTGATGCGGGACGACAAGTCGTTCCCCTACATCCTCGTCACCGCCGACGGCCCGGCACCGCAGATCGTCAAGCATCGTGGCGCCCGCCGCCGCAAGGGCAGCTATTACGGCCCCTTCGCCAGCGTCTGGGCGGTGAACCGCACCGTGAACGCCCTGCAGCGGGCCTTCCTGCTGCGCACCTGCACCGACAGCTACTACGAGAACCGCACCCGGCCCTGCCTGCTGTTCCAGATCAAGCGCTGCTCCGGCCCCTGCACCGGCGAGATCGCGCTGGAGGATTATGCCGGCATGGCCGACTCGGCCAAGAACTTCCTCGCCGGGAAGTCCAACGCGGTGAAGGACCGGATGCGCACCGAGATGCAGGCGGCCTCCGACGCGATGGAGTTCGAGCGTGCGGCCCGCTTCCGCGATCGGATCAGCGCGCTCTCGGCGATCCAGGGCGTGCAGGGCGTCAACACGCAAGGGGTCGAGGAGGCCGACGTGTTCGCCCTCGACGAGCAGGCCGGGCAGTTCTGCATCGAGGTGTTCTTCTTCCGCAACTTCCAGAACTGGGGCAACCGCGCCTACTTCCCCAAGGCCGACCGCTCGATGACCCCGGACGAGGTGCTGGGCTCGTTCATCGGCCAGTTCTACGACACGATGCCGGCGCCCCGGCTGGTGCTGACGAGCCACGCGGTCGAGGATGCGGAGCTGGTCGCCGCCGCGCTCTCCAGCCAGGTCGCCTACCGGGTCGAGCTGCACCAGCCCCAGCGCGGCGAGCGCAAGGCGCTCGTCGACTACGCCCAGCGCAACGCCAAGGAGGCGCTCGGCCGCCGGCTCGCCGACACCGCGTCGCAGGGCAAGCTGCTGGTGGCGCTGGGCCAGGCCTTCGCCCTCGAGAAGACGCCGCGGCGGATCGAGGTCTATGACAACTCCCACATCATGGGCACCAACGCGGTCGGCGGCATGGTCGTCGCCGGCCCGTCCGGCTTCATGAAGACGCACTACCGCACCTTCAACATCAAGTCGGAGGAACTGACGCCCGGCGACGATTACGGGATGATGCGCGAGGTGCTGCAGCGCCGCTTCAAGCGCCTGGTGAAGGAGGCGCCGCGCACCGTCGCCGAAGCCGCCTTCGCCGCGACCGAGGGCGGTCCGGCGGAGCCGGTGGCCGAGGCGCCCGAGGATGCCGACGCGTTCCCCGCCTGGCCCGACCTCGTGCTCATCGACGGCGGCAAGGGCCAGCTCGACGCCGCGCGCAAGGCGCTGGAGGAGATCGGCGTCGCCGACGTGGCACTGGTCGGCATCGCCAAGGGGCGCGACCGGGATGCCGGCCGCGAGACCTTCTTCATCCCCGGCCGGCCGGCGTTCAAGCTGCCGCCGCGCGATCCCACGCTCTACTTCGTGCAGCGCCTGCGCGACGAGGCGCACCGCTTCGCCATCGGCACCCACCGGGCCAAGCGCAAGCGCGAGCTGGTGCGCAACCCGCTCGACGAGATCGCCGGCATCGGCCCAAGCCGCAAGCGCGCGCTCCTGCACCAGTTCGGCACCGTGAAGGCGATCGAGCGGGCGGCCTACGAGGACCTCGCCAAGACGCCCGGCGTGAACGCCGCCACCGCGCGCGCCGTCTACGACTTCTTCCATGCGGGCGGCTGACGCATGAGCGACGGCATCGGCGACGCATCGGAACGGTTGACGCTCAGGCAGGCGCATGATTTCACCGGCCCGATGAACGCCGTCCTCCCCCGACGCCGGTCGCAGGCCTGGACGCTCGCGAACTGCCTGACCTACGGCCGCCTCGTCGCCGTCCCGGTGATGGTCGCGCTGCTGTTCTGGCCCGACGCGATCACCATGCGCTTCACGGCGCTGGCGGTGTTCGTGCTCGCCGCGATCACCGACTACCTCGACGGCTACGTCGCCCGCACCTACGCACAGAGCTCGGCGCTCGGCCGGATGCTCGATCCGATCGCCGACAAGCTGCTGGTCGCCGCCTGCCTGCTGATGCTGGTGGCCGACCGCACCATCGTCGGCGCCTCCGTCTGGGCGGCGATCGTGATCCTGTGCCGCGAGGTGCTGGTCTCGGGCCTGCGCGAGTACCTCGCCGAGCTGAAGGTCGGCGTGCCCGTGAGCAAGGTCGCAAAGTGGAAGACCACGGTGCAGCTCGTGGCGCTGGGCTTCCTCGTCGCGGGGCCGGCCGGCGAGACGATCCTGCACGGCACCGAGCGGATCGGCCTCGTCCTGCTCTGGCTCGCCGCCGCCCTGACGCTGTGGACCGGCTGGGACTACATGCGCGCCGGCATCAAGCACGTGATCGACGATCCGCGATAGGGTGATCCCGCCAGGCTGCCTCGCCCGCTGCGGCAGAGGGAGAAGCGACCTCGTGCATCGGGTGCGACCCGAGGAAACCGAACCATGAAGCTCGTCTATTTCGCCTGGGTGCGCGAGCGCGTCGGACGCCCCGAGGAGACCGTGACGCCGCCGGCGGAGGTCGCGACGGTGGGCGACCTGATCGGCTGGCTCAAGGGGCGGGGCGAGGAATACGCCCACGCCTTCGAGAAGGACGGCGTGGTCCGCGCCGCGATCGACAAGGTCCACGCCAAGCCCGACGCACCGATCGCGGGCGCGCGGGAGATCGCGTTCTTCCCACCGATGACCGGCGGCTAGGACCGACGCAGGGCGAGCGCCACCACCGCCCCGGTCATCGTCACTGCGCGCGGGCGCGGTCGACCACCGCGCGCGGGGCCGGAAACCGTACGGTCGGCGTCGGCCTGTCGGCGAGGCCGGTCGCGATATCCGCGACGGGTTTCTGCATCGCCCTGGCCTGGATCGACGGGCGC
>NZ_VRUV01000266.1:0-6265 GCF_008039455.1 Methylobacterium sp. WL116 | reverse complement strand
CCCCTCCGCCGCCACCGGACGCCGCGCCGCCGCGCTGACCGACCCACCACCCCTCAGAGAGACGATCATGACGACGACGAACGCCACCGGAACCGTCTGGGCCATCTTCGGGCACCGCTTCGCCATCGAAGGCGCCGACGGGCGACACCTCGCCGACCTCGGGCCGAAGGGGGCCGAGGGCATCGCGCTCCGCGTCGGCGATGCCGTGACGGTGGAGGGCGAGCGCAAGCCGTCGGAGATCAAGGTCGCGCGCCTCACCGCCGCCGACGGCACGGTGCACGCGGTGACGTGGCCGGCGAAGGCTGCGGGTTCGGATGCGGATCCGGCCGCGGCGATCGCCGCCGCGGAGGCCGCCGGCTACCGCGTGACCGGCGAGCCGGAGCACTTCGACGTGCCGGCCGAGAAGGACGGGCAGGCCGTCCGGCTGCACGTCGACCACGACGGCACCGTCCGCAAGCCGAAGCCGGCGGCGGCCGAGGCGGCCTGATCGCAGCCGGGCGGCGGAACACAGGCGCGATCAACGACTTGAGCACCCGGCCGAGCGGAGGCGATCCGCCCGGCCACCCGACCAGCGAGGGCGACGACGTGAGCACGACACAGGCGGGGGCGAGGGACGGCACGGCCGGTTCGATGCCGTCGGCGAAGACCCTGCGCGGGCTCGACGCCCTCAACTTCTTCCTCGCCGACGTGCGCGACGGCCTCGGGCCCTATCTCGCGATCTACCTGATCGCCGTGCGCGGGCCCGACCAGGGCTGGAACGAGGCGACGACGGGCCTGATCATGACGATCGCGGGCATCGCCGGGCTGATCGCGCAGACGCCGGCCGGGATGCTGATCGACGGCACCAACGCCAAGCGCGCCGTGGTGATCGCCGCCGCCCTGGCGGTGACGGCGAGCTGCCTCGCCCTGCCGTTCATCGGCAACTTCTACCTCGTCGCCGCGACGCAGTCGGTCGCCGGCGTCGCCGGGGCGATCTTCCCGCCGGCGCTCGCCGCCATCACCCTCGGGATCGTCGGCCCCAAGATGTTCTCGCGGCGGATCGGCCGCAACGAGGGCTTCAACCACGCCGGCAACGCCGTCTCCGCCGCGCTCGCCGGCGGGCTCGCCTACTTCTTCGGGCCCGTCGTGGTGTTCTGGCTGATGGGGGCGCTCGCCGTCTGCTCCATCGGCGCGATGCTTTTGGTGCCGGCGCGAGCCATCGACGACGACCTCGCGCGCGGCATGACCAAGGAACAGGACGTCGCCGAGGAGGACGCGCCGTCGGGCTTCGCCACCCTGCTGAAGAACAAGCCGCTGGTGCTGTTCGCCGGCCTGTGCGCCCTGTTCCACCTCTCGAACGCGGCGATGCTGACTTCGGTCGGGCAGCTGCTGACGCACCTGTCGGGCAAGGACCACGCGACCTCGCTGATCGCGGTCTGCATCGTCGCCGCGCAATGCGTGATGGTGCCGGTGGCGATGTTCGTCGGCGCCAAGGCCGACGCGATCGGGCGCAAGCCGATCTTCCTCGCGGCCTTCGGCGTTCTGGCCCTGCGCGGCGTGCTCTACACGCTGTCGGACAACCCGTTCTGGCTCGTCGGCGTCCAGCTGCTCGACGGCGTCGGTGCCGGCGTCTACGGCGCGCTGTTCCCGGTGGTGGTGGCCGACCTCACCCGCGGCGGCGGCCGCTTCAACGCCGCGCAGGGGGCGGTGGCGACGGCGCAGGGGCTCGGTGCCGCGTTCAGCGCCACCTTCGCCGGGTTGATCATCGTCTCGGCGGGCTACTCGGCCGCGTTCCTGGCGCTCGCGGCGACCGCCGGGCTCGGCTTCGTCCTCTACCTCGCGCTGATGCCCGAGACTCGCGACGCGACCGCGATCGGAGGCCGCCCGGACGGCGGCCTGCCGGCCGCGATGCCCGCGACCGCTTGATCGGACGGACCCACCCGCAATGTCCGACGCCTCCATGCCGACCGCCGCCGAGCGCGGGACGCCGACCGCCGAACCGCTGGTGTTCCTGCACGTCGGCGACCTGCACCTGACGAAGCCCGACGCGCGCAACGCCGCCGACTTCCGCGCGATCCTCGACCAGATCGCAATCATCGCGCCGCAGCACCTGCTCGACTTCGTCTACCTGCCCGGCGACCTCGCCGAGAACGGCTGGGCCTGCGAGTACGCGATCCTCGCCGACGCCCTCGCCCGGCATCCGCACCTGCCGGTGCGCCTGATTCCCGGCGACCACGACCGGCAGCAGGGGGCGATGGCCGACTTCCAGGCGTTCCACGCCGGCCTGGTCGCGTCGCGGGGCCTGCCGGCTCCGACGGTGTGGACGCTGGACCAGCCGCCCGTTGGGTCGCCCGAGGAGACCTGGCCGCCGGCCGAGATCCCGCATTTCTGCGCGTGCGAGGATTTTCAGGGCGTCCGCTGCCTGTTCGTCGACATCGTCAGCCCGGGCTACGGCCGGAAGGGCATCGGCCTCGATTTCCGCCTGGGTCCCGACCAGACGCAGTGGCTGAGCGCGGCGCTGACCAAGGCGGCCGAGGACGGCGTTCCTGTCGCGGTGTTCATGCACGCCTACCCCGACGACCTGCGCGAGCCCGACGACCGCCTCGACGTCGCCGGCCTGTTCCGGGCCACGGGCGTGCGCCTCGTGGAGATGGGCCACACCCACTACAACGAGCTCGCCCATGACGGGCGAACCCTCTACGCCGCGGCGCGCTCGGTCGGGCAGAACGAGGACGGCTCGGTCGGCTACGCGGTCGCGGCGATCGACGGCCCGGTCACGAGCTGGCGCTTCAAGGCGCTCGACCGCCCGTGGCCGTTCGTGCTGATCACCAGCCCGGCCGCGCGGCGGCGCCCGAGACCTCCGGCATGGTCGCCGACGCGCGCGGGCGGATCGCGGTCCGCGCCGTGGTGCTCTCCGACGCGCCGCCGCGCTACGTGCATGCCCGCGTCGGGACAGGGCCATGGGTCCGCATGGCGCACGCGGGCGGGCGCACCTACGCGGCGTGGCTGGCCTGGCCGCGGGACGCGCGCAGCATCCAGGTCGAGGCGGTGCACGAGGACTGGTCCGGCCACGGGCCCGACTTCGTCGACACCGACGTGATCGAGCCGGTCGTCGCCTTCGACGAGCCCGGCTTCGTGCCCGCGATCCCGGGCAAGCCCGGCAGCGACGTGCCGAATGTCGGCCGCTGGCTCCAGAAGGGCGTGCGCGGCGACCAGCTCGGGCCCAACCGGGCCGGGCGCAAGTGGTGAGCGCCTGACCCAGGATTTCAGGACGACACGCGCCCCGCGGGGCGCCGGGGGATGCAAGACGTGATCGCTGGACTGGCCATGACACCCAACCTCGCGACCTGGGGGATCGCGGGCGCCGCGACGCTCGGCGTGATCCTGCGGCCGTTCGGATGGCCGGAGGCGATCTGGGCGGCGCTCGGGGCCGTCCTCCTCGTCGTCCTCGGGCTGCTGCCGTGGCACGACGCGCTCGACGGCGTCGCCAAGGGGACCGACGTCTACCTGTTCCTGATCGGCATGATGCTGCTCGCCGAGATCGCGCGGAAGGAGGGCCTGTTCGACTGGCTCGCGACGATCGCGGTGCGGATGGCCAAGGGCTCGGCCACGCGGCTGTTCCTGCTGGTCTACGTCGTCGGCACGGTGGTGACGGTGTTCCTCTCGAACGACGCCTGCGCCGTGGTGCTGACGCCGGCCGTCTACGCCGCGACCAAGGCGGCGAAGGTCGAGAACCCGCTGCCCTACCTGTTCATCTGCGCCTTCATCGCCAACGCGGCGAGCTTCGTGCTGCCGATCTCGAACCCGGCCAACCTCGTCGTGTTCGCCGACCACATGCCGCCGCTGGGGGAATGGCTCGCGACCTTCGGCCTGCCCTCGGTGCTGGCCATCGTCGCCACCTACCTCGTCCTTCGCGTCACGCAGAACGGCACGCTGAAGCGCCAGGCGATCGCGACCGACGTCGAGGCCGCGTCGCTCGGGCTCGGCGGCAAGGTCGCGGGCGCCGGCATCGTCGCCACCGCGGCTGCGCTGATCGGGTCGTCGGCGGCCGGGATCGAGCTCGGCCTGCCGACCTTCATCGCGGGGCTGGCCACCACCCTCGTCGTCCTCGCGATCAAGCGCAGCGGCCTCGTCGCGGTGGTGAAGGACGTGTCATGGAGCGTGCTGCCGCTGGTCGCCGGCCTGTTCGTCCTGGTCGAGGCGCTGGAGAAGTCCGGCGTGCTCAAGATGATCGCCGACCAGCTCAAGGCCTACGCCCAGGCCGACCCGGCCGGCACCGCCTGGGGCTCGGGCGTCGTCGTCGCCGTCGGCTCCAACCTCGTCAACAACCTGCCGGCGGGCCTCCTCGCCGGCGCCGCGGTCCATGCCGCGGCCGTCTCCAAGACCATCGCCGCCGCGATCCTGATCGGCGTCGACCTCGGGCCGAACCTCTCGGTCACCGGCTCGCTCGCCACGATCCTCTGGCTCACCGCGATCCGGCGCGAGGGCGAGGATGTCGGCTTCTGGCGCTTCCTCAAGCTCGGCCTGCTGGTGATGCCGCCGGCGCTGGCGCTGGCGCTCGCCGGCCTGCTCCTCGCCTGACGCCTCGGCCAAGCCCTCAGCCCTTCGGATCGGAGATCCCCCCGTGAACGCCGCCCTGCTCTATCCCTTCATCCTCGTCGCCGGCGCCCTGCAGGCGCTCGGCAACTCCATGAACGCCCAGCTGCGGGGGCGGCTGGTGAACCCGTGGCTGGCGGCGACGGTGTCGTTCGCCCCGATCGTGTTCGTGTTCGCGACGTTGTTCTTCATCATGCCGGTGCCGCTCCCGACCCTGGAGACGCTGGGCAAGATGCCCTGGTACGCCCCGCTCGGCGGCGTCGCGGGCGCGGTCGCGGTGTTCGGCGGCCTCGCCTTCATCGACAAGGTCGGCGCCGGGCCGTTCAACGGCCTGACGCTGACGGCCAACATCCTGGCCTCGCTGGCGATGGATGCGTTCGGCCTGTTCGGGCTGCAGGGCGGCGGCTTCAAGCCGATGCCGTGGCTCGGCGGCCTGCTGATGGCCGTCGGCGTCTTCTTTATCGCCCGCACCACCGCCGACACGGGCGGGGAGAAGGACGAGGGCCACGGCCTCAACCCGAAGCTGCTCTACCCGTTCATCGTCGTCGCGGGCATCCTGCAGGCGGTGGGCGTGGTGTGGAACTCCCAGCTGCGCGGCGCCCTGGTGAACCCCTGGCTCGCGGCGACCGTCTCGTTCCTGCCCGTCGTCTTCGTGTTCGCGCTGGTGTTCCTCGTGCGGCCGACGCCGCTCCCGACCCGCGAGGACGTGAAGGGCGTGCGCTGGTGGATGCCGCTCGCCGGCATCACCGGCGCGGTGGCGGTGTTCGGCGGCCTGCTGTTCGTCGACACGGTCGGCGCCGGCGCCTTCAACGGCCTCTTGATCACCGCCAACCTGCTGACCTCGGTGGCGCTCGACCATTTCGGCTGGGTCGGCATGAAGCAGGTCAAGGCCGGCCCGGCGCGGCTCGGCGGCGCCGCGCTGATGGTGGCCGGCATCCTGCTGATCTCGATCTTCTGACGATGCGGCCCCCGGCGGACGGCGCGTCAAACGTCGTCCGGGCCCTCGCTGCCCGTGTCGGGACCCGTGCCTTTGCGCTTGCCTTGCGCGACCGCGCCGGCGCGGATCGCGTCGAGGGTCTGGGTCGGCGTCAGCGCCTGCGGGGCGACGAGGCAGTGCAGCATCGCCGGCAGCCCGGAGGCGAGCGCCCGCTCGAAGGCCGGCGCGAAGTCCTCCGTCCGCTCCACGCGCTCGCCGTGGCCGCCATAGGCGCGGGCCAGCGCCGCGAAATCCGGGTTGCGCAGCCGCGTGCCGGAGACGCGGCCGGGATATTCGCGCTCCTGATGCATGCGGATGGTGCCGTACATGCCGTTGTCGAGCACCACGACGACGACCGGGATCGCGTATTGCACGGCGGTCGCGAATTCCTGGCCGGTCATCAGCAGGTCGCCGTCGCCCGCGAGCGCGACCACGATGCGCTCGGGGTGCGTGCGCTTGGCCATGATCGCGGCGGGCACGCCGTAGCCCATCGAGCCCGAGGTCGGCGCGAGCTGGGTGCGGAAATCCCGGAACCGGTAGTAGCGGTGGATCCAGGTGGCGAAGTTGCCCGCCCCGTTGCAGAGGATCGCGTCGGCCGGCAGCCGCCCGCGCAGGAAGGTCACCGCCTCGCCGTACTGGAAGGCGCCGGGCGTCGCCGCCGGTCGCTCCGACCAGTCGCGGTAGCTCGCATGCGCCGCGACCGCGCGTCCACGC
>NZ_VRUV01000265.1:0-6309 GCF_008039455.1 Methylobacterium sp. WL116 | reverse complement strand
ATGCGCTGGGCCGCCCGGTGGACGGCCTCGGCCCGCTCGCCAGCGGGCCGGAGATCTACCCGCTGCGGGCCGACCCGCCGCCCGCCCATGCCCGACGCCGCGTCGGGACGCCACTCGATCTCGGGGTGCGCTGCCTCAACACCTTCCTGACGATGTGCGCCGGGCAGCGCATGGGCATCTTCGCCGGCTCCGGCGTCGGCAAGTCCGTGCTGCTGTCGATGCTCGCCCGCTACACCGCCGCCGACGTCGCGGTGATCGGTCTCGTGGGCGAGCGCGGCCGCGAGGTTCAGGAATTCCTGCAGGACGACCTCGGCGCCGCCGGCCTCGCCCGGTCCGTGGTCGTGGTCGCGACCTCGGACGAGCCGGCCCTGATGCGCCGGAACGCCGCCTACGTGACCCTCTCCGTCGCCGAGCATTTCCGCGATCAGGGCGCCAAGGTGCTGTGCATGATCGATTCGATCACGCGCTTCGCCATGGCCCAGCGCGACATCGGCCTCGCCGCCGGCGAGCCGCCGACCGCCAAGGGCTACACCCCGACGGTGTTCTCGGAGCTGCCGCGCCTGCTCGAGCGCGCCGGCCCCGGCGTGGGGGAGGGGACGATCTCGGCGCTGTTCACGGTTCTGGTGGAGGGCGACGACCACAACGAGCCGGTGGCGGATGCGGTGCGCGGCATCCTCGACGGGCACATCGTGATGGAGCGCTCCATCGCCGAGCGCGGGCGCTATCCGGCGGTGAACGTGCTGCGCTCGGTCTCGCGCACCATGCCGCGGTCCTGCGACCCGGCCTTCCTCCCGGTGGTGCGGCGGGCGCGCAAGCTGCTCGCGACCTTCGCCGACATGGAGGAGCTGATCCGCCTCGGCGCCTACCGCGCCGGCGCCTCGGCCGAGGTCGACGAGGCGGTGGCGCTCATGCCGCGATTGGAGGCTTTTCTGGGGCAGGGTAAGGAAGAAGCAACCTCCATCGGCGATGGTTACGCACGGCTCGCGGAGATCGTGGGCGGTTCCTGAGACGTGCGGTGCGGCGGCCCTTCGCCGCCTCCGCTCCTCGGGTCATATGCCTGGATCTCCTGCGTTGTGTGGAGTGAGCGTATCCCATGAAATCGCGTGACACGCTGATCCGGCTGCGCCGCTTTCAGGTCGACGAGAAGCGCCGCCGCGTCACCCAGATCGAGATGATGATGGCCGACTTCCAGCGCATGGCGATGGAGCTCGACCGCGAGGTCGTCCACGAGGAGGCCCGCGCCGGTATCACCGACATCGGGCATTTCGCCTACCCGACCTACGCCCGCGCCGCCGCCACGCGCCGGGACAACATGCGCCAATCGGCGATCGCCCTGGAAGGCCAGCTCGCCGAGGCCAAGGCTGAGCTCGGCGAGGCGTTCGAGGACCTGAAGAAGGTCGAGATCCTCGACGATCGCGAGCGCTCGGCCGAGCGCGCTGCGGAAGCCGTCCGCGAGCAGGCGGCGATGGACGGGATCGGCCTCGCCCGCGCCCGCGCCTGAGGCGAGCCGCGCCCCAGCGCCTCAGGCGCGGGCGCGTCCGCGCGAGAGGCAAGGCGGCACGAAACCGTCATGATCCGATGACATCAGACCGCGCAGGCGCGCTCCCGCGGGCGTGCTTGCGATGCGTCGCGTCCTGACGCATCAGGGGCGTTCCCCCCGAGGTGTCGGTGTCCATGAAGAAGATCAGCGATTTCATCTGGCCGATCGTCGGCCTCGCCGCGGTGATCGTCTCCGGATACCTGCTGTTTCGTGAATTGCGCGGCATCTCGCTGTCAGAGATCAAGGGTAGCCTCGCCGCCATCCCGCCGCACCGCTTCCTGCTCGCCGCCCTGTCGACGCTGGTCGCGTACGCCGCTTTGGCTTGGTACGACCGGATCGCGCTGCTGCATCTCGGCGTGACGCACATCTCAACGTTCTTCGTCTCGGTCTGCTCCTTCACCACCTACGCGCTGTCGCACAACATCGGCGCCTCGGTGTTCTCCGGGGCGGTGGTGCGCTACCGCGCCTACACCGCCAAGGGCCTGTCGGCCGCGCAGGTCGCGGTGCTCGTGGCCCTGTGCTCCTTCACCTTCGGCCTCGGGACGATCCTGCTCGGCGGCTTCGTGCTCGTCGCGCTCCCCGATACCCTGACGCGCCTCCAGGGCTACCTGCCGGCGATCCTCACCAACCCGAGCACCGCCCGCACCCTCGGCGCTGTCCTGCTCGGCGCGGTCGCGCTCTACATCGCCGGCTCGCTGCTCCGGCTGAAGCCGCTGACGATCCGGTCGTTCAAGCTCGAGTACCCGCGCCCGCCGATCATGATCCGGCAGATCATCGCGGCCCCGCTGGAGCTGCTGGGGGCCGCCGGCATCATCTATTTCGCGCTGCCCGAGGCGCACAATCCCGGCTTCCTCGTGGTCCTTGCGGTCTTCCTCGCCTCGTTCTCGGCGGCGCTGGTCTCGAACGCGCCGGGCGGCCTCGGCGTGTTCGAGCTGGTCTTCGTGGTGGCGATGCCCGACATCGCTCGGCCCTCGATCATCGCCGCGCTCCTCGTCTTCCGGATGTTCTATTTCTGGCTTCCGTTCCTGATCTCGGTGATCGTGGTGCTGCTCTACGAGCGCAACCGCCTGGCCGGCGCCCTGCGCGGGACCGGGACGTCGGCAGCCCCCACGCCGGACCCGCCGCTCGTCGCGCCCGGCCTCGATCCGGCGAAGATCGAGCGGGACCTGAAGCAGAAGACGGTGTGAGAGACAGGGCTTATGGCGCAACCGCTCGGCCACGAGCGCTTGCGGCAGGCCCTTGAGGCCCTTGGAGCGGATCTGGCCGCGCGCGGCCTTTTCGTCGAACTGGCCGTGCACCGTGGCGGCGCTCTGATCCTTCGCGTCGCATGGCGGTGATCGACGCGGGACGTCGACGCGGTGGTGCGGGAAGGTTTCGACGAGGCGACGCTCGCGCCATCCGTCGCCCGGGTCGCCGGGCTGATGGGCCTCGATCCCGACTGGCTCAACAATGCCGTCGGCATGTTCACGCCCCTCGACGAGCCCGAGAGCTTGTTCGATGTGTCGGGCACCTATCCCAGCGAGGGCCCCCCGGGGCTGAGGACGCTCGTGGCCCGTCCGCACTATCTCCTCGCCATGAAGCTCCGCGCCCTGAGCAGCCTCGATCGCGGAACGCGCGACATGGACGATGCCCGCGCGCTCGCCGCCCATCTCGGGATCCTCGACCTGGAAAGCCTGCACGCCCTCTACGCGTCGATCTACGACGAAGCCCCGCCGATCGATGCGCAACTCCGCTTTCCGGGCGTCCTGGACGCGTCGCCGTGAGACCCGCCACGCTGCACGCGCTCGCCATCCGCATCCGCGAGGATGGCGAATGGGATCATCACAGCCGCGAGTTTCTCGACGCATTCTACGCGCTCGACGGCGAGATCGAGCGCCAGGCGGCGATGATCGCCGGCGATCCCGGACTCGTCGGCGATCGGCGCGCGGACGCCTATCTCGGTGCGATCGCCGAGCATCTTGTACGCCGTTGGGGATTGCCGATCCCCGGATGGGTGCGGGACGACGCGCGTTACCTCACCACGGCGTGGTTCCTGCCGGACGAGCCGAACCTGCGCGACTACCTGCTCTGCGCGAGCCCGGTCGCCTTCCGGGTTCGCCTGATCTTCATGGGTCCGGACCCGCTGCAACGCGCGCGATTTCCCTATCGCCGCGGCGTTCGAAGCCTGCCGCTCGATTATCCGCCGCCGGACCTCAGACCGAGCCGACGTTGCGAAGCCGCGCCCGCGCGTGAATTTCCGCCTGGCTCATCACCGGCGTCTCGCGGCGGAAGCGCTCGATGATCGAGCGGACGAACGGCCGGGCCTGGACCGAGGTGACGAGCACCGGCATCTCGCCCATGCGGGCGGCGGTCTCGAACCGGTCGCGCACCGTCTGCACGAATTCGGTGAGCTTCGAGGGCTGCATCGCCAGGTAGCGCTCGTCGCGCTCGCCGACGATCGAATCGAGGAAGGCCTGCTCCCAGGCCGGCGACAGGGTGATGATCGGCAGCATGCCGTCGGCGCCCTGATACTGCGCACAGATCTGGCGGCCGAGCCGCGCGCGGACGTGCTCGACGATGTCGCGCGGGTTCTTGATCGATCCGGCGACCTCGGCGATGCCCTCGACGATGGCGCCGAGGTCGCGGATCGAGACGCGCTCGGCCAGCAGGAACTGCAGCACCCGCTGGATGCCGGTGGTGTTGATCTGCGAGGGCACGACCTCCTTGACCAGGTCGGCGTGCTCCTTGGACAGCTCGCGCAGCAGCTTCGAGACCTCGACGTGGTTGAGAAGTTCCGAGACGTGCGCCTTGATGATCTCGGTGAGGTGCGTCGAGACGACGGTGGCCGCATCGACGACCGTGTAGCCCTTGAGCTGGGCCTGATCGCGCAGGGACGCGTCGATCCAGGTCGCCGGCAGGCCGAAGGTCGGCTCCAGCATGTGCTGGCCGGGAAGCTGCACCTGCCCGCCCATCGGGTCCATCGCCATGAACTGGCCGGGGAAGATCTGGCCGGTTCCGGCCTCGATCTCCTTCACGCGCACGACGTACGCGTTGGCATCGAGCTGGACGTTGTCGAGGATCCGAACGGAGGGCATGACGAAGCCGAGATCGGCCGCCAGCTGCCGGCGCAGCGCCTTGATCTGGTCGGTCAGCCGGTCCTGTCCCTCGCCGTTGACGAGGGCGAGGAGGGCGTAGCCCATCTCGAGCTTGAGCTCGTCGAGCTTCAGGAGGTCGGTGACCGTCTCCTCCTTCTCCTTGGCCGCGGCCGCCACCGCCGCCGCGTCCATCGGCACGCCGGCGGCATCGAGCGGGGGCGCCTCGCGGGCGGTCTTCGCGAACCGCCAGGCGGCGTAGCCGGAGGCGCCGGCGAGGGCGAGGAACGGAAGCATCGGCATG
Organism: Methylobacterium sp. WL116; assembly: GCF_008039455.1. Lineage (NCBI taxonomy): Bacteria > Pseudomonadati > Pseudomonadota > Alphaproteobacteria > Hyphomicrobiales > Methylobacteriaceae > Methylobacterium > Methylobacterium sp. WL116. Next base: position 1,394 of record NZ_VRUV01000265.1, on the reverse strand, counting down.
CCGGGCATCAGCGCGATCAGCACCATCACGCCCGAGGACATGCCGAGCGCCTTCGGGTAGTTGGCGAGCTGCTTGCCGAGCGCCTTGTCGGCCGAGCCCTTCACGCCGGCCTTCGAGACGAGGATGCCGGCCGCGGTCGAGACGATCAGCGCCGGAACCTGCGAGGCGAGGCCGTCGCCGATGGTGAGCAGGGTGTAGCTCTTGGCCGCCGCGCCGATCGCCATGTCCTGCTGCGCGACGCCGATGATGATGCCGCCGACAACGTTGATGAAGGTGATGAGCAGGGCCGCGATCGCGTCGCCGCGGACGAACTTCGAGGCGCCGTCCATGGCGCCGAAGAACGACGATTCCTCCTCGAGCGCCGAGCGCCGCGCCTTGGCGACCTTCTCGTCGATCAGGCCGGCCGAGAGGTCCGCGTCGATCGCCATCTGCTTGCCGGGCATCGCGTCGAGGGTGAACCGCGCCGCGACCTCGGCGATGCGGCCCGAGCCCTTGGTGATCACGACGAAGTTCACGATGATCAGGATCGCGAACACGATGATCCCGATGACGAAGTTGCCGCCCATCACGAAGTTGCCGAAGGCTTCGATCACGTGGCCGGCCGCCGCCGTGCCCTCGTGACCGTGCCCGAGGATCAGCCGGGTCGAGGCGAGGTTGAGCGCCAGCCGCAGCATGGTCGCCATCAGCAGCAGCGTCGGGAAGACGGTGAACTCGAGCGGGTTGTCGATGAACAGCCCGGTCATCATGATCAGCACCGACATGATGATCGACACGGCGAGCAGCAGGTCGAGCAGCACCGACGGCAGCGGGAAGATCAGCACCGCGAGGATGCCCATCACCGCGGTGGCGAAGAACAGGTCGGTGCGCTTGGTGAGCGCATCGAGGCTGGCGCGGTTCGGCATCGAGAAGCCGGCGAGCGCCGACAGGCCTCCGCTCCGCTCCGACGCGATCGCCGTCTCGCTCATGTCCACCGCTCCCGCCCGCGATAGGCGGACCCGGCAAGATCTGCCGGGCGGATGGTTAGCGGCGCCTTAACGGACGCGATCGATGCCTAAGGCCAAGCTGGAACCCGGCTCGGATCCCGGGGCTTGAACGGGCTCGGGATCGGGCCCGCCGTCCAGGCGGGTTGCGCGATCCGAGGTTCGACACCGGAGGAATGCCCATGGCGATGCGAGCCATCACCGCCCTGTTCGACGATTACGACGCGGCAGCCCGCGCGGTCGACAAGCTCGAGGCCGAGGGCATTCCGCACGGCGACATCAGCATCGTCGCGAACAACGCCGAGGATCGGCACGCCGGGCGCTTGGCCCCCGTCGGGGATCCGACGCGCTCGTCCGACCCGAACGACGCCAACGTCGGAGGCGCCGGCACCGGCGCGACGCTCGGCACCGTGC
>NZ_VRUV01000264.1:0-6328 GCF_008039455.1 Methylobacterium sp. WL116 | reverse complement strand
GAGCTTGGCCGGCCCCGAGCGGGTCAGCTCGAGGATGCACTGCCCGACGCGGTCGAGCCGCTCGTGGCCACCCTCGATGGTGAGGCTGTCGCCGCCGTCGAGCGACACCTGGAAGCAGTCGCCGAGCACCAGGCCGCGCCGGGTGGTGCCGATCGGCAGGCGCTCGGCCTCGGCCGGCGAGAGCGCGGCCAGGGTCGCCGGCGCGATGTTGAGGAAGTCGAGGCGCTCGGGGGGCGCCTGCCGCAGGGAGAGGACGCTCACGCTACGGTCTCCTTCGCGGCGGGATTCTTGTCGAGCAAGTCGCGCAGGCGGTAGTGGTGCCGCCCGAGGTTGCCGCCGTAATTGCCGGCGGTGACCGCGACGAGGCCGTGCTGCGCGCCGATCTCGGTCGCGGCGTGGAGCGCCGCCCGCATCGAATCGGAGACGCCCTGCGAGGTCAGCGCGTCGATGACGATCTCCAGGACCACGCCGCATTCGGGCGGCAGCGCCGAGCCGGCCCGGCCTTTCAGCGTCGGGCAGTAGGCGTCGTTGGTCGAGGCCATCATGCCCTTGGTGCGGCCGCCGACCTTCGAGCCGGAGCGGACGATGCCGCCGGGGAAGGGCAGGATCGCCCCGGGGATGGCCTTGGCGGCCTCCACGGCGACCTCGGCCACCGTCAGCGTCTCGGCGTGGGTGCGGCCGAGGAACAGCAGGTTGCCGCCGCCGACCGCGCCGTCGACCGCGAGCACGGAATCCTCGCACAGGAACTCGCCGTCCATCACCGGGATGCGCCAGTAGCGCCGCATCCTGCCGGTGTGGTCCGGCAGGCGCTTGGCGATGGCGAAACCATCGCCGAAGTAGCGGATCGCGCCGCCGAGCTTGATCTTGGTCGGCCCCTCGACGCCGGCGAAGCACGCCGTCCCGGGGCAGGTGAGGATGCACTGCCCGACGCGCTTCAGCAGCTGCTCCTTGAGCCCGTTCGGCTCGAAGCCGAACAGCAGGATGCGCACGCCCGGGCGCCCATCCGGCGTCTCCTCGGGCGACAGCTCGGCGTCGATCCCGGCCTCGGCGCCGCAGCCGATCACCGAGGTGGCGAAGCCGGTCATGGTCGTGGCCGCGATCATCGCCCACTTCGCGGTGTCGTTGGTGACGACGATCGCGGTGCCGGCGACGTCGAACGCCTCCGCGAAGGTGTCCTCGACGCGGATGCCGTTGAGGGTGAGGTCAGACATTCCGGTTCCCGTCCCTCGCGCAAAGCCGCTCGCTCATGCCCGGCATGCCACGTCCTCGAACACCTCAGCCTCGGGGAAGGCCGCGTCCGGCACGGCGAAGCTGTCGAGCCCCTGGCCGAACCGGTCCTGCAGGTAGGCGTCGGTGCGGCGCTCCATCGCCTTGTCGGACTCGACCGTGAGCGACAGCGAGCGGCCGACGTGCCAGTGCACGACCTCGCCGTCCTCGACGATCGCCACGCCGTCCTTGAGCACGAGCTTGGCGCTCGCAAACATCGCGGTGCGGTTCCTGTCCTCGCGGTAGACCGCGATGTCGGCGCGCGCGCCGGCGCGCAGGTGCCCGCGATCGGAAAGGCCGAGGAGCTTGGCCGGCCCCGAGCGGGTCAGCTCGGCGATCTCGGAGAAGGAGTATTCGCGCTCGATCTCGGGCAGCGACGAGCGCTCGCCGACGACCTTGGGCAGCGTCGCGATCTCGCGGTCGCGCTCCTCCTTGTCCATCAGCAGGTGGATGATGCGCGGATAGGCGGTGAACGGGCCGCCGTTCGGGTGGTCGGTGGTCAGGATCGTGCGCTCGGGCTCGTTCGAGAGCAGCATGATCTCGAGGCCGATCGCCCATTGCAGCGAGCTCGTCGGCCCGCGCGGCTTGTACAGGAACGGCACCACGCCGCCGCCCTCGGCATCGCCCGCGTTCAGCACCCACTTCTTCGGGTTGGCGCCCTTGCGGCCGCCGAACTGGCGCAGGATGTCCATCGAGACCGTGACGGTCTGGCCGAACACCACCTGCCCGATGTCGAGGGTCGCGTTCGGGTTCGCGTGCATCGCGTCGACGATGCGGCGCGCCGCCGAGCGGAAGCCGCCTGTGCCCGGGTTCGCGGGGTCGGCCGCGCCGTAGGCGTAGAACTGGGCGTGGGCGAAGTGGATGCGCCGGCCCTCGGCCGCATCCAGCGTCTCGACGAAGCTGTCGTCGGCGCCGGGCAGCCCGAGGTTGTTGCAGTGGACGTGCAGCGGGTGCGGCACGCCGATCGCCTCGACCGCGTCGAGGAGCGAGCCCATGATCGTGCGGGTCGAGAGCCCGTAGACCGGGATCTCGTCGTCGAGGCTGAGCTTGAGCACGCCGTCCTTGAAGGCCGAGGCGCCACCGGCGTTGATGCACTTGACCCCGAGCGCCCGGCTTTGCGCCACGTTGAGCGCCACGAGGTCGCGGACCGCGTCCCGGCTCTCGCCCGCGCGCAGCAGCTGAAGCAGCTGGTCGTCGTTGCCCATCACCGCGAGCGCGCCGCGGTCGAGCAGCGGGATGTCGGCCAATTCGAGCTGCGTCGCGAGCGCGTGGGTCGGCGGCATCGCCGGCTCGACCGCCGTGGTGTAGCCCATCTTGGCGTAGGCCGCGCCGATCCAGGCCGCCGCGCCGCCGGCATGGGCGAAGGGGTGGCCGTTCGGCGCCGTCTCGCTGACGTAGAGGTCGGGCAGCAGCAGCCGCGAGGTGATGACGTTGCCGCCGGCGATGTGCGAGTGCACCTCGACGCCGCCGGCCATCACCACGCAGCCCGTCGCGTCGACGGTGCGGTCGGGGGTCCGCTCGGAGGGGGCGACGACGCGGCCGTCCTCCACCCAGACGTCGCCGACGCCGTCGCGGCCGGCCGTCGGGTCGACCACCCGGCCGCCCTGGATCCGGATCAGCATCAGGAATCCTTCCCAGCGAAATGGTGTTCGATGCGGGCCAGCACGTCGGCGGCCGAAGCGCCGCCCCCCGTGCCGGGTCGGTAGGTGAGGGCGGCGCGGCCCTCGTTCCAGAGGACGCCGCCGGCGCTCGCGCCGGGCACGCCGACCGCGATCACGACCTCGGCGGTGCCGGGGGCGGCCTCGGGGCTGCCCGTGCCGACGATCGCGATCGAGGGCAGGGCGCCGAGCCAGTCGGGGCGCGCGGCCGGAAGCGTCGAGAGCCACAGCGCGGCGTCGGCCTCGCCAGTCGAGACCTGCCGCGCGGCGTCGAAGCGCCAGGGATCGTGCTCGGGGACCTTGCGGCCGAAGCCGGTGCGCGGGGCCTGGCCCGTGGTCCAGGCCGCGACCTGCACCACCGAGCGGTCCTGGTCGGGGCCGCCGAGCGAGAGCGCGAAGCAGCGCGTGATCTCGTTCACGTCGCGCACCAGCCCCTGCACCGTCTCGACGCCGAGCTCGCCGAGCTCGGCCGGGTCGTAGAGCACCGCGCCGTACCGGGCGGCGTAGAGCGCGCGGGCGATCTCGTTGAGCGGGGTGGCGTCCGCGAGGTGCCCCTTGGCATGGGCGCGGAGCAGGGCGAGGTCGGAGGCCAGCGCCTGAGCGGATGCGCCGGCGACGGCGAGCACCTGGCGGTCGGCCCCGGCCGCGAGTCCGCGCACCGGCTTGCTGCCGCGCAGGGCCGAGGCAAGGGTGCTGGTGCCGGCCTTGGCGCCGACGACGAGCACCACGTCGGCGCGCCCCTGGACCTCGGCCGGCGTCGACGTCATCGCGCCGACGCGGCTGAGCGCTCCGAGGTCGGCGTAGGTGCCGGCGGCGCCCTGCGTATCAAGGGAGGCGCCGATCGTGCCGGCGAGGCGGTAGGCAGCGCGAATCGCGGCGACGTCGGCGTTCAGTCCGGCGAAGACCGGTGCATGCGCGGCGGCGAGCAGAGCGGCGGCGGCCGCGATGGCGCCCTCCGCATCGGTCGCGTCACCCTTCACCCAGGCTGTCATGCGTCCTCACCCGAACCGTTTCTTGAGGCGTCGCAGATCGTCGCCGTAAGACCGGGGAGGACGGCCGAAGGACCGTCGCAGCCGGAATGGCCTGCCCGGACGGGATACGATCCCGACCCGGCGGCACTCGGAATGCCTGCGCTGGAGGGCACGTTTGCATCGCTCGGACGCCGCAGGCAACCCTGTCGCCGCGATTTGCGGCCGCTTCGCCCCGACAGGCGGTTGCCCGGCGGGGCGCCTCCATGGGAGAAGCCGGCTCCCGCGGGGACCGATTTCCCGAGAGGTCCGCCGCGACGGCAGGATGAAGCGGCGTGGCGAAGGCGGAGGGGATCGACGTGTCTGAACCCGCACGCGGCCGCTCCGAGGCCGCCTCGCGCTCCGTCCACGTCCACGCGCCGGCGCGCCTGCATTTCGGGTTCCTCGACCTGCATGGCGGCCTCGGCCGCCGCTTCGGCAGCATCGGCCTGGCGATCGACGCCCCCGGCGTCCGACTCACCGCGAGCGCCGCCGACGGGCTGTCCGTCTCGGGACCGGAGGAGGGCCGCGTCCGCGGCTACGTCCACGCGGCGGCGAGCCATCTCGGCGTCGCCGAATCGGTCGCGATCCGGGTCGAGGAGGCGATTCCGGCTCATGCCGGGTTCGGCTCGGGCACGCAGCTCGCGCTCAGCGTGGCCGCGGCCCTGGCCCGCCTCTGGGGCAAGCCGTTCTCGGCCGAGGATTTCTCGAACGCGCTCGATCGCGGCAACCGGTCCGGCGTCGGGCTGTCGGCCTTCACCGAGGGCGGGTTGATCGTCGACGGCGGACGCGACGCCACCGGAGCGCCGCCGCCGGTGATCGCCCGCCTGGCCTACCCCGACCCGTGGCGCGTCGTGCTGATCCTCGACCGCGACGCCACCGGCATCCATGGCTCGCGCGAGCAGCGCGCCTTCGCCGAGCTGCCGCGCTTTCCCGAGCGCCAGGCCGCCGAGATCTGCCGGATCGTGCTGATGCAGGTGATGCCGGCGGCGGTGCTCGCCGAGCCGCAGGGCTTCGGCGCCGGCATCACCCAGATCCAGCGCCTGATCGGCGACCACTTCGCGCCGCACCAGGGTGGGCGCTACGCCAGCCCCGCCGTCGCGGAGGCGCTGCGGACGATCGCCGACCAGGGCGTCGCCGGCTACGGCCAGAGCTCCTGGGGGCCGACCGGCTTCGCGCTGATGCCGTCGGAGGCCGACGCCCGCGCGCTCGTCGCCGGGCTGGACCGGCCGGGCCCGCTGCGCTTCCTCATCGCGCGGGGCCGGAACACGGGCGCCGAGATCACGACCGCTTGAACCGGCATGCTTGACCGCGGGCATCGATTGCGACTCTCAACGACACCGACCGACGATCCTCGCACCAGACAGGGAATCCCCATGGCCCGCTCGATCCTGCACATGCTGACGCCGCTCAAGCACATGAGCCCGTTCGACGTGAACATGGCCGTCGATGCCGGGTTCGAGACCATCGTCACCTACACCGACGTGACGCTGCCGGACGTGGTCTCGCTCACGCAGGATTCGATCTTCTCGCGCGCGCCCGGAGACGGCGTCCGCACCGGCATCTTCATCGGCGGCAAGAACGCCGAGGACGCCCTCGACATGGTCGACCGGGCCAGGAAGGCCTTCGTGCCGCCCTTCGCCAACCACCTGTTCGCCGACCCGGCCGGCTCCTTCACCACCGGCGCGGCGATGGTGGCGCAGGTCTCGCGGGCCTTGCGCCAGAAATTCGGCACCGGCCTGAAGGACAAGCGCATCGTCATCTTCGGGGGCGCCGGCGTCGTCGCCTACGTCGCCGCGGTGATCGGCGCGCTCGAAGGCGCCAGGACGGTGCTGGTCGGCCATGACGGCGAGGAGCGGGTCTCGAAGATCGCCTTCACGATGAAGTGGCGCTTCGGGATCGAGGTCGGCGCCATCGACGGCACCATGCCGGACGACCGCCGCAAGGCGATCGCGGATGCCGACGTGATCCTTTCGGCCGGCCCCGCCGGCATCCCGATCCTCTCGGCCGAGGACCTGCGCGCGGCCCCGAACCTGCTCGTCGCCTCGGACGTCAACGCGGTGCCGCCGGCGGGCATCGCCGGGATCGACGTCAACGCGGTGGACGTGGCGCTTCCGGTCGGCAAGGGCGTCGGCATCGGCGCGCTCGCCGTCGGCAACGTGAAGTACCAGACGCAGAAGCAGCTGTTCGGGCGGATGCTCGCGGCCGAGGCGCCGCTCTGCCTCGATTTCCGCGACGCCTACGCCCTCGCCGTCGAGATTGCCGGCTGAGACCGGCGAGGCCGGCGGGGCGATCATGGCCGGCGCGGCGATCCTGATCGCGGCCCAGTCGGGGCGGGCCCCGGGCCTGGAAATAGGCGCCCGCCGGCGCCGGCCCGCTTGTCGCCGCGCGGATATG
>NZ_VRUV01000263.1:0-6331 GCF_008039455.1 Methylobacterium sp. WL116 | reverse complement strand
CTCCCGACCCTCGCTGACGCGAGGCCCACCCTCCCCCGCAGGGGGGGGAGGGGAACCCGCGGATGTCGTCCGAAGCCTTCCGGGGGCCTCGCGATGAGCGCCGATCGCGACCGCGTGCTCGCCGCCGCGAATGTTTCACGTGAAACAGCGCAACGGCTCGATCTCTACGTGGCGCAGCTGGCGCGCTGGCAGACGATCAAGAACCTGGTCGGGCCGGCGACCCTGGCTGAGGTCTGGACGCGGCACGTGGCCGATGCGCTGCAGCTGCTCGATCTGATGCCGGAGGCGCGCCGCTGGCTTGACCTCGGCTCGGGCGCCGGCATCCCCGGGCTGATCCTGGCGATCGCCGGGCCGCCCGGCATCCGCGTCGACCTCGTCGAGAGCAACGCCCGCAAGTGCGCCTTCCTGACCGAGGCGGCCCGGGTCACCGGGGCGCCGGTAACGGTCCACAACGCGCGGATCGAGGCGGTGATCGGCGATCACCACGGGGTCGACGTGGTCTGCGCCCGGGCGCTCGCGCCGCTCGACCAGCTTCTCGCCTGGACCGAGCCACTGTTGAAAACGGGCACCACCGGGCTGTTTCCGAAGGGACGGGAAGCGGTTGCGGAATTGACCGATGCCGCGGAGCGGTGGACAGTCGGCCACGATCTCATTCCGAGCCGAACCGAGTCGGCCGCCCGGATCGTCCGCGTCACCGCCCTCGCTCCCAAGAGCCCCTAGCTCTCGAGAGCCTGCCACTCCCCCCAAGCGTTCCCGTCTCCCAGGCGCCCATGACAAGCGACGCGACTCCCCATCCCGCTGCCGATGCCGCGCCCGCGCGGCCGCTCCGGGTGCTGGCGCTGGCCAACCAGAAGGGCGGCGTCGGCAAGACCACGACGGCGATCAACCTCGGCACCGCGCTCGCGGCGATCGGCGAGCAGGTTCTGGTGATCGACCTCGACCCGCAGGGCAACGCATCGACCGGGCTCGGCATCGACCGGCGCGCCCGCCGGGTCTCGACCTACGAGGTGATGGCGGGCGAGGCGTCGCTGGCCCAGGCCGTGGTGCCCACCGCGGTTCCGCGCCTGTCGGTGGCGCCCTCGACCATGGACCTGCTCGGCCTGGAGCTGGAGCTGGCCTCGCTGCCCGACCGGGCGCACCGCCTGCGCAACGTGCTGCGGGGCCTGCGCGACGCGAACGCGACGCGCGACGTCAGCTACGTGCTGATCGACTGCCCGCCCTCGCTGAACCTGCTGACCATCAACGCGCTCGCCGCCGCCGATGCGGTGCTGGTGCCGCTGCAATGCGAGTTTTTCGCGCTCGAGGGCCTGAGCCAGCTGCTGCGCACCGTCGAGCAGGTGCGCGGCGCCTTGAACCCGAAGCTGACGATCCAGGGGATCGTACTGACGATGTTCGATCCGCGCAACAACCTGTCGACGCAGGTGGTGGCGGACGTGCGCGGCTTCATGGGCGAGAAGGTCTACGAGACCATGATCCCGAGGAACGTCCGCGTGTCGGAAGCGCCCTCGCACGGCAAGCCGGTGCTGCTCTACGACCTGAAATGCGCGGGCTCGCAGGCCTACCTGCGGCTCGCCTCGGAAGTGATCCAGCGCGAGGGCCGGGTGCCGGCGGCGGCGTGAGCGGTCGCGACCCGCCCGTTTCGGCGGGCGGATGCGGCCCGGGACGGTTCGGGTGTACGGCGTAACGATGCGTAACGGAGTGAGTGGGTGAGCGGGATGGCGGACGAGGTGGCACGGCCCCGGCTGGGGCGCGGGCTCGCGGCCCTGATCGGCGATTTCGGGGATGCGGGCAACGAGGCGGGCAAGGTGCAGGCGCAGCGCAAGGTCGCGGTCGAGTTCCTGCGGCCGAACCCGCGCAACCCGCGCCGCAGCTTCAGCGAGACCGACCTCGACGAGCTCGCCGCCTCGATCCGCATGCGCGGCATCATCCAGCCGATCGTGGTGCGGGCGCTCGGCGAGGTGCCGGGCACGTTCGAGATCGTGGCGGGCGAGCGCCGCTGGCGCGCGGCTCAGCGCGCCGGGCACGACGAGGTGCCGGTGGTGGTGGTCGAGATCGACGACCGCGCCTCGCTCGAGTTCGCGATCCTGGAGAACATCCAGCGCGCCGACCTCAACGCCATCGAGGAGGCCTCCGGCTACGAGCGGCTGATGAGCGAGTTCTCCTATACACAGCGCGAGCTTGCCGAGATCCTGGGCAAGAGCCGCAGCCACCTCGCCAACACCCTGCGCCTGCTCAACCTGCCGGCGAAGGTGCAGGAGCGGCTGGTCGCGGCCGAGATCACCGCCGGCCATGCCCGCGCGCTGCTCGGCGTGCGCGCGCCCGAGCTGGTGGCCAAGCGCATCGTCGAGGAGGGGCTGACGGTGCGCGACGTCGAGGCGATCGCCGCGTCCGAGCAGCAGCCCGACGACGTGCCGCGGCCCGGCCGGCCGCGTGGGCTGACCGAGAAGACCGCCGAGGTGCGCTCGCTGGAAAGCCGCCTCGCCCTGGCGCTCGGCCTCGGCGTGACCCTGAAGGCGAAGTCGTCCGAGGCCGGCGAGATCCGGATCCGCTACGGCACGGCCCAGGAATTCGAGGATCTCTGCCGCCGCTTCCAGGTGCCCGACGCCGGCTGACCGGTCGACGCCGGACGCCTCATCGCGGGGTCTCGATCTCTTGCCCCCGCGTCCGATCCCGGGACGGATGCGGGGCCGAGCCTTGTGGCGGCGGCGTGCGCGCGCCTAGAAGCGGGCTGCGTCCACCGTCCGGGCGCGCGTTCCATCGGTCCACGCCGTGGCGTCGCGGCGGGGCCTGCAGGCTCGCATTCGGGCCTCGGTGCCGGCCTCCGGCCGTTCGCGCGGCCCGTTCCATCCTTCGCACGGACACCTCCATGCCCCGCCTCCGCACGATGATCCTGGCCGCAGGCCTTCTCGCGATCCCCGGTCTCGGCCTTGCCCAGACCAGCTCCATCCGCGAGGCGCTGAAGCAGAACTGCACCGGCGATTACCTCGAGCATTGCAGCGAGCACCCGCCCGGCGGCCCGGCGGTGGAGGCCTGCTTCCGGGCCAACCTGAGCAAGCTGTCGCCCGAATGCGCCGCGGCGATCGCCCTCTACAAGCGCGAGACCAAGGGCCGGCGGATCTCCGAGGGGCGGTGAGCCGGCCCCGGCCGCCAGCCGCGCCGATCGGGAGCAGATCGCGCACCGCCTCGGGCGGGCGGCACGGACGGACGCCCCCCGAGGCGACGTCGATCGGCGGGGCTCCGGCGGCCGTCGCGTCAGCGATGGCGTTCGTCATCGGTGAGGATTCGGCAGGCGTCGAGGGCGGACAGGGCCGGCGCGCAGACGTCCGGGTGGCCCTGGCAGCAATCGCGCATCAGGAACTGGATCAACCCGCCGAGCGCCGGGTAGGCCGCGCTGTAGAGGATCGAGCGGCCCTCGCGCCGAGACGCGATCAGCCCGGCATGCTCGAGCTCCTTCACGTGGAACGACAGGTTCGAGGTCGAGACGCCGACCGCGCCGGCGAGGGCACCGGCCGCGACGCCGTCCGGCCCCGCGGTCACGAGATGGCGCACGATCCGCAGGCGGTGCGCCTGGGCGAGCGCGCCGAAGGCGGCTAGAGCTTGCGCTTCGTCCATCGTCGGTCCAATATTTCAATGAATATTGAAACATAACGGACGCCCGACGCGTGGACAAGCCGCCCTTCGCCGATCTGCCCAACATCGCCGCCGAGCACTTCGCCGTGCCGACGCCGGGCACCCTCGCGCCGAAGACCGGCTTCGCCCACCCGCCGCGATTCCTCATCCTGTACGGATCGCTGCGCGCGCGCGCCTTCAGCCGGTTCCTGGCCGAGGAGGCGGCCCGCCTGCTCGCGGCGATGGGTGGCGAGGTGCGGATCTATCACGCCGACGGCCTGCCGCTGCCGGACGACGCCACCGCCGACCATCCGAAGGTCCGGGAGCTGCGCGCCGCCTCGCTGTGGTCGGAGGGGCAGGTCTGGGTCAGCCCGGAGCGCCACGGCACGCTCACCGGCGTGATGAAGAGCCAGATCGACTGGCTGCCGCTCTCGGAGGGCTCGGTGCGCCCGACGCAGGGGCGCACGCTCGCGGTGATGCAGGTCTCGGGCGGCTCGCAATCGTTCAACGCCGTCAACGCCCTGCGCGTGCTCGGGCGCTGGATGCGGATGATCACCATCCCCAACCAGTCCTCGGTGCCCGCCGCCTACACGCAGTTCGACGAGGCCGACCGGATGAAGCCGGGGCCGCTCTACGACCGCGTCGTCGACGTCTGCGAGGAGCTCTACAAGTTCACGCTGCTCACCCGCGAGCGGGCCGACCTTCTGGTCGACCGCTATTCCGAGCGGAAGGAGCGGGCGCCCGCGCGCCTCGATGCGGTGGCCGCCGACATCGGGTTCGCCAAGCCGTAGGCGGCGGCCCGGCCGGCTTCGGCCGGATCACGCAGCGTGATCCGGCGCGGCGGTGGCTCGTCGAGCCGGATCGGCGCCGATCGGCGGGCTTTGCTTGCGCGATCCGGGCCTCAGCCCCGTCGCCGCGCCGCCTGCGTCGCGATCCGCAGCAGGGCGGAGGAGGCGTGGGCGTGGGCCAGGACCGGATCGGAGCGGCGGCAGGCCAGGATCGCGTCCTGGAGGATCTGCACCGCCTGGCGCAGGGTGTTGGGGCTCCAGCGGGCGAGCTGCGTCTCGATGCTGCCCTTGCGCTTGAAGTGCAGGCCGCGCCAGCTCGCGACCATCAGGCTCGGCGCCTTGTCGCCGCCCTCGATCCGCACGGCGAGCAGCTGCAGCGCATGGCGCAGGCCGGAGCCCAGCATCGCCGAGGGGTCGAGGCCCTCGTGGCGGAAGCGGCGGATGTCGCGCTCCACCATGTCGCCTTGGCCCGCGAAGGCGGCGTCGATCAGGGTGTTGAGCTGGCTGCCGGCGACGTCGCTCACCACCGCCTCGACGTCGTCGAGCCCGACGGTTCCGGTGCCGGCCGCGTAGAGCGCGAGCTTCTCGATCTCGGCGAGGCTCGCCCGGCGGTCGCCGCCCAGGCTCTCGGCCAGCAGGGTGCGGGCGTCGCGGTCGATGCGCAGGCCGCGCGCCTCCAGCGTCCGGTCGATCAGGTCGGCGATCGCGCGGGCGTCGTCGGCGTAGCACGGGATCGCCAGCGCCTTAGCCGACTTCTCGCACAGCGTGCGCAGCGGCGCGGTCTTGGCCAGATCGCCGGCCTCGATCACGATGCGCGTGCCCTGGATCTCGCCCTTGAGCAGCGCCTCGACGGCGGGCGCGATCGGCCGGCTCGTCGGGCGCACCCAGATCGCGCGCTTGTCGCCGAACAGCCCGACGGTGCCGGCCTCGTCGACGAGCCGGCCGGGATCGCCGGCGAGCGCGTCGCCGTCGATCCGCACCAGGGCGAACGGGTCGCCCGGATCGGTGACGAAGCCCTCGGCGAGCTGCTTGGCGCGCTCGGCGACCAGCCCGGTATCGGGGCCGAACAGCAGGATCACCGGCATGCGCGGGTCCGGCCCGCGCCGCAGCAACCCATCGATCTCGCCGGCCTTGACCGCGGTCACGCCCGGGCTCCCCGCCCGATCCTCAAGGCTTGGCCGAGAGCACCGAGGCGAGGCGGGTCTTGATCTGGTCGGCCAGCACCGAGGCGAGGCGGATCTCGGCGTCGCGGGCGGCGCGCAGGGATGCGAAGCGCTGCACCGAGCGGTCGTAGGTCGCGGTCGAGGTCGCGACGCCCTCGGTGACGATCTTGGTGCCGTCGAGGTTTTCGAGGCTGTACTTGACCACGCCGACGATGGTGCCGGCCTCGGCGCGGCCCGTGGTGGTCGAGACGATCGGCGTCTGCACCGACTCGCTGCCCTGCAGCTTCAGCCGGTAGCGCTTCGGCCCGGGCTGGCCGGAGCCGTCGAGGGCGAAGATCAGCTCGCTGCGCAGGTAGTGCCCGATGCGCTCCTGGTCGCGTGCCATCGCGATGTCGTCGACCTGGATGCCGGCGAGCAGCGCGGGCAGCGACTCGCCGGACGCCGTCGGCCCGTAGAGCGGGCGGAAGCAGGCCGAGAGGTTGAGCGCGAGGCCTGCGACGCAGGCGAGACGGGCCGCCCGCGCCGCGGCGCGAGCCGTCGCGGTCCCGATCGTTGTGTCCGCCATCCGCCTCATCCGCCCGCCGCAATCCGTCTCGTCCAGGGTTCTTTAGCGCGAGCGAACGGCCCGGCGCCACGACCCTACGCGCGATCCCTTACGATTCGTCTGCGGCGGGAGTTGGGTCGCCGAGGTCGGTGACCGCGGGCCGCGGAGGCCGGACGCGTCGCGCCGCGGCGAAGCCGAAGACGTCGGCGGGAACGCTCCCCGGGGGG
>NZ_VRUV01000262.1:0-6340 GCF_008039455.1 Methylobacterium sp. WL116 | reverse complement strand
CGCTCGGCGCGGGATCGACAGCAGCGAGAAGCTTGGGCGTCACCGTTGGGTAGTCGAGCGCACCCATGCCTGGTTCAACCGTTTCCGACGCCTGCCCGTACGCTACGAGCGTCGCGCCGACATCTACAAGGCCTTCACCAACCTCGCCGCCAGTCTCATCACCCTCAACCAAATCAGGCGGTTCTGTTAGGCGCTCTAAGTCGGGTCGAAACCAGCTGGCTTGTGTGTCTGAAAATCAGTCGTTTACCCTACGTCAGCCCTATCGCCGTCCGTGATGTCATCCCCCAATTCAGTCACACCGACGGCCTGTTGGCCGTTGCAGGGACCTATGGCGCCAAAGTCGGGCAGCGCGCCCCTGTTGGCTGTGTCGGCGCAGCGAAGGCCCGGTGGTTGTTCGAGAGCAGCGCGTCGCGGGTGCGAGCAGAAGTGCCCACCCTGATCCTGTCGCGGTTCGGTGCCGGTGCAGGCTTGTTGGCGGACTATGGATTGTCGGCAGCTCAGTGATGGGCAGGGGCAAACCAGCCTCAGTGCGTGTGGTGTGATTACTCTCGAATGGTGGGCTTTCGCTGGTCCTATTGTGGCAACGTGTGGCTCCCTGTGGCCCGCTTGGTGAGGGCCATCACAGCTCCGCGGCAAGGCTACGGTCGTGCACGGTAAGGTACAGCAGCGTCACGGTAAGGAGCACGGTAGGAGTAGGCGTATCACACCACACGCACTGAGAGTTGCTGGCGGGTACCATGTTGTCGAGGGAAGCACGCCTCGCTACAGCGCACCATGCACAAGCTCGACGCCCTCCTAGACCGTCTCAAGGCCCATCAGCGGGCGATGATCCTGGCAGCGGCCGACCACGAGATATTGCCGGCCACGAGCGTCCTGAGGCAGATCGCCGAGCTTGAGAACGCCATTGCGGCAGTGGAAGCAGTTGCCGACGAGGAACAGGGTCGGCAGGACCGGTAGAGCCGGCGACGTGAGGGGTCATTCTTCGGCAACCTGTCTCGCCTACCATGAGCCATGCTGCATCAGCAGCCAGCAGGTCTGCCCGATCCGCTGCGGCGGCCCTGCTTGCCCCTTCAAATAGGGTCGCTTACTACCGCTCCGCGAAGCTTGGCCGAATTGCCAAGACGGACGATATGCTGACAGACTCCATCACTGAAATGGTGCGCCGCCGCTGGCAGGCCCCTCGTCCGTTCGAAGGACACACGAAGGAAAGCCTTCTTCGGAAGATCGACAGCCCCGCGGTCCGCGAGGAGGTTAAGGAGCAGGCCCGGCGTGAGCTACAGCTTCGCTCCATGCGCGCCCTGTCCGGTTAGCCGTTCATCTCGTCCGTGCCTTGCCCGTGTCGGTGTTCTCGAAGGCGTCCACCACCGCGCCCTCCCCGCGGCGGATGCTCACTGAACGTGGATGGTCAGCTTCATTTTGGGGTGGATGCCACATCGGATCACAAAGTCGCCTGCCTCGGTCAACGTCAGCGTGCGATTAGTACCGGGCTCCTGGTCACCCCCGTCGAAAGTGAACCGATCCGCTTCAATGAAGGCGTGGTGGACGGCAACATCATCTTTGTTGACGAAGGTGAGTGTATCGCCTCGATGCAGGAACAAGTCAGCTGGATTGTACTGACGCCCCTTTTGTAAAATCACACGGACAGTGCTTGGTAACGCTGCCCATGCCGGTAGAGCCACACTTACGGCTATGACTGAACTTAAGGCAAGCAACGCTAGAATTAGGCAAGTACGCCGCAAACCTTGACACATAACAAATATCCAATGTGGATAGAATGAGCTGCGGACCTATAAACACTCTCGGCTCGATAAAAATATAACATATGGTTGTCTGGCTAACTTCATTTTAGCAAGGGCATATTATTAGTTTTTTCAGACTATGCATTTCGCCTTTGTAAGTAGCTTGTTGTTCACTATCATCGCGTCACGTACACCTCCTAGCCGGTTGAGCCCTCAACGCTATCGCGGCGGTTGAGGCGGTGATTGGAGAGGAAGCGGACAAGCGGCGGAGATAGTCTCTAGCAGGAGGCTCGCTTGGGCCTGTTGTCGAAGGTTAAGGGGGGGGCAGCTACACGGATCACCGCCGCGAAAAGTGTAGCGTGGCAGCGGTAGCTATCAGAGCAGCACCCAGCACTATGAATATGGCCGCGGTCGGATTATACGGCGGGATGAACTTCAATTCGACAATGAAAGCCACGCCGATGATGCCGCCGCAGACGATCACCAGGGCGTCACGGACCCTATCGGGTTGTTCGCGCTTGCGCATCGCTCTTTGCCTTTAGCGTTCGGCCTACTTCATACGCCACAAACGAAAAAGGCGCGCCGGTTGAGGGCGCGCCATAGGTGCGTTCGTGGTCTCAGGCACGAACTGTATTCAAGATACGAGATACCACCGTTGACCGCTGTAACCAGCCAGACACAGTGGGAACCCGAGGTGTGATGCGCGATGCACCCGCAGTCAGCAGGCCCCCCCCCGATCCGCTTCCTACTCTCCGGCCGGCACAATCACGTGCTCTCATGACCCGACTTAAGGCCGACGTCGTGCGCACACGCGCTGACAGAGCAAGAGTCAAGCTGTGTGGATCTGGCACCTGCGCCAGCTCAACCTGTCAGCCGCTGACTAGAAGTAACGGGGGAGTACGCGGGGTTGGGTGTCAGCCGCTGATGTTTCTCAGCTTGGAGAAGGAGGTGCTTTTCAGCGCCCCCTCCGCCGCAACGGAAACCTGGGTCCTACCCGCGAGGACGGTCACGGCGCTCGTTGACGCCGTGTCCGATCTCCCGACGCCTGATTGCGCCTCATACAATCCCGATAGATCTGAGCACCGAGGTTGTAGAGGCTCAGGCCTTTTGGGTTTCGAGCACTGAACACTTGGGCTTTCGCTTCATCTCGGCAAGCCGCATCCTGTGGGCTCTGGATTGGTTCGCTTTGCGCCAAGGCTGTCTTCGTCATGGTGAGGCAAAGAAGCGCGACTACGATGGTTCGGGACATCCAGCCCTCCTACTTCCCGCCCGAGCCTGCATAAGCGTCGATCGCGCGGCGGCAGTTCTCTGTGAGATTGCTACGGTTCTTTTTGAAGCACGCATCCATCGCGGGATCGTCGGAGTCGATGCCACTGCAGAGCTTCAACGCGTCCCCGGTGCAGTACTTCTTCAGGTCTGCGTTGCCGCGCTTCGACTCAGACGCGGCGAGCACCGGTGCGGCAGTGAGGACGAAAGCGAGGGTGAGAGCGAGAGCGCGCATCATGCTATCCAACTGAGAGTATGCGCATGGAACGTCGGGCCGATCGAAACGGCTCCGCTTTATATCTTTTCCATGATCTGGAACTTGCCGACGGGTCACCGTGAACTACCGGCTCCAATAAAGCGCGATAACACCCATCCCCGCTGGCAGGGGCCGGTATACTCTTGGCTCACTGGAAGGACGGCGTAGGTGCGGCAGCTCGTTGTATCGGCGCCGTAGACGATGCCCAACCATCCACCGAGATGCTCGCACACCAGGACCGGTTGGGCGCCGCGAAGGCGATCGATCTCTCTGAAAGGCTCGTTCTCGCCAGGGCCGCTTCGAACTGGGATCACTCCATCGGGCTGATCAGCCAGATCCGTCACGCGGCCCTGTGTTGGGCAGGCGTCCTTGCCGATCTGGCCCGCAATCATGATTGGGACGTCGAGGCGCGCTTCCTCTCCGTACGCTGTGGTAGCAGTCGCTACGGCGAAGGCAGCGAGCAGGATTTTCGTACGCATGGGATAACCTTTGAGCAGGCTGTAAGCCGGTGCCAATGGTTCCTGTTCCCCGCACCGCCGACCTTTACGTGATCGATCCGGCCCAAGGCTTCACGGCTTGGCACAACGCGGTCGATTCGGAACCACCAAGCAGTCGGTCCCCGAACCCGAGCTTGCCCTGCCGAGTTGAGGAAGCAGCGCCGTTCGGCGTTCGAGGCTTTTCCTATGTTCTTGATCGCGTCCCTCGCGGCGGGCACCTTCGCGCTCGCCAGTTCCTTTTCGCTCATCGCGATGTGGGCGGACTAGAGCCTCGGTCCTAAGTTCGCGTGCGTGTTCAAATCATAGCGGTCGGCACCCATGGTGACGTTCTTCCCATGGTGGCGATCGGCGTCGAGCTGGCGCTCCGCGGTCACGCGGTCACGCTCGCCGCGCCTGCTCCGTTCGCGGCCTCGGCCGTGCGAGCAGGGCTCTCGTTCCATGCACTGTGCACGCAAGCCGAGTACGATCGCCTCATCGGCACACCGAACCTGTGGCGCCCATGGCGCGGCGTTCAGACCATGTTCGAGGCTGTCGCCTCGCTGGCTGAGCCGACCTATCGCTGGCTTGCCGCCGCACAGGCGACGGGCGGAAGCGTCGTGGTCGCTTCCACCCTCGGTCTCGGCGCCCGCGTTGCGCAGGACAAACTCGCGCTACCCGTCGTGGTGGTCCACGTGACGCCGTTCCTAATGGAAAGCCGTTATGCGCCGCCGCGCCTGCCCGGCCTGCCGTTGCCGCGCCTCCTGCCGGCGAGGCTCCGCCATTGGATCGGCAGGGGGGCTGACCGCTACGTGATTGGCCCCGCAGCACTCCCCATTCTGAACGCCTTCCGGGGCACCCTCGGCCTGCCGCCGGTGCAGCGGCTACGCCACTGGTGGAACCTTGCGCCGACCCTCATTCTGATGTTTCCCAGCTGGTACGCGCCGCAGCAGCAGGACTGGCCAGCCCACGCCCTTCAGGTCGGGTTCCCAACTGCCGACCGACTTGGCGACACCCCGGAGCTTCCGGAGGACCTTGTCGCCTTCCTGCGTGCCGGGTCGGTGCCGCTGGTCTTTACCTACGGTTCGGGCATGCGGCAGGGGCGCTCGTTCTTCGAGACGGCCATGCGGATCTGCCGGCGGATGGGCCGCCGGGGCGTATTCCTGGCGCCTCAGACCGGACAGGTTCCATCGAACCTGCCGCCGGGTGTAATTCACGTGCCCTACGCCCCGCTGACAGCTCTGCTGCCGCACGCGGCCGCCTTGATCCATCACGGCGGTATCGGCACCGTGGCGTTGGGGCTCCGGGCTGGTGTACCGCAGCTCATTGTGCCGGTGGCGTTCAATCATTTCGACGAGGCGCACCGGCTCAAAGCCCTCGGCGTGGGCACCAGCCTGTCGCGCCGTCGCTTCACCCCCGCCCGCGGCGCGCGAGTGCTCGGACGCCTACTCGCCAGTCATGACGTGGCGGCGGCGTGTCAGTTACTACGCATCCGGGCCGCGGCCGATGACGGCATTGGCGAGGCTTGCGACGCGATTGAGCGGGCAGGTGGGCTCCAAGTTGGGGGACGCTGACGTGAGTCGATGTTTCCTGCTTCCGCTGATCCGCACCAGCGGTCGCCAAACGATCAGTCCAGAAAAACGCGGACGCCCTCTGTGTTCAGGATGCTCCGCTGGTCGGCACACCAGCGCTCTGGGCCGACCTCCGCGATTTCCTGCGCGAGGCGCTTGCCCTCATTGTCGACAGCGGCCTGTGCCTGCTTCTGCCCAAGGCTTTGATCGAGTGTAGGCCGTACGGTGCTAGATAAACCGTCCGACACCTTGTCGTCGATCGCATAGAACTGCCGGCAGTGAAGGACGATGCCAGCCTGTGCGCCGACGATGCGCACCAGCCCGTCGATCTTCTCGGCTCGCTGCCCGTCGTTGGTTGGCGCGGCCGTGCAAACGCCGGCCGTCAGGATCGTGGCGAAGGCGGCGAGGACATAACGCATTCGAGTAAAATAGCCGCTGGAGTGCCTATGTCGAGATTGCTGCCGGAAACATGGCGGACCTTCGCCTTCAATAATTCGTTGGTCCGTCGAACCAAGGCAAACCGGGGAAAATCGTGATCTGGCAGGGTATGAAAACTGCGCCGCGGGACGGTCAGCGGTTCGTCGCGGGCCTATGGATCGGGCAAGGTGCAGCTGCGAAGTTCGAAATGCATATCATCCGCGCCGACATCCGCGGCGAGGGAGTTCACCCAGAGGATGATCGGGGCTGGTCGTGGAGCGACTACACCCATTGGTTGTCGCTAACTGTGCCGTCGCGGCCGGGTAGTTCAGATCGACCAGCCCCAGGCGGAAAGGGCGCGACGCCTCCCATGATGCATCGAGCTTACGGTGTTGACTGAGCCCGATCACTAGGTCGCGAACTCATAACGGCTGGCACGGTCGCTCGCCCTGATCGTTGATCCTCCAGCATGGAGGATTGTGAATGGCGTAGTTTGACCTGACGGATGCGGAGTGGGCGGCGATCGAGCCGGTTCTGCCGACGGATGTGCGCGGCAAGGATCGGGTGGACGACCGGCGGGTGCTGAACGGCATTTTCTGGCGGTTGCGCACGGGCGCG
>NZ_VRUV01000261.1:0-6344 GCF_008039455.1 Methylobacterium sp. WL116 | reverse complement strand
ATTTCTTTGAGCTTCCTTGCGATCTTGCAACGACCAAGGATGCAGGCGGTCGAAAAGCCTGCCCGCTGCTCTCCCGAGGGGCCGGACAGCCACAGCGTGACGTCCTCTTTTCACACAGCCTCGGTGGGGAGCGGACCCTGACCCTTCGCCCTGAACAGGACATTCCGCCTGCGACCCGAGACGGGCGCTCCTGCTCTCCGTCCAAAGGCCTTGAAGCGGACAGTCGGCATCTATGGCACGGTGGCACTCACGTCCTGTCGTCGATCCTAACCTATGGTCCGTAGATTTGAGAACTTGGCTGCTAGTAAGTCAATTTGTGCTATTAATTAAATATAAATCCTGTGTAGACGAGATTTTGTTAATTTTTGAAAGCTAAGCCTATGTAAGAGTGAGGGGGTAGAATGGCACGAAGCGCTGTAAAGAGCCCTGATGCGCTCGCATCGCTGCTCCATAGGCCATTCTATCGGTTGACGTTTCCGTCTGCCATCGAGTCCGCGTTTCAGACGGCGGGGCATGAGTCGCGAAGGCGCGAATCGACGCTTGCGACATGCATTGGGCTGATCATCTACTGGGCTTTGTACTACGCCGACTGCCTCCTTCTCAGCGATGTCGTTTCGACGGCTGCCATTATCCGCTTCGGCATCGTCACGCCGATCGGATTCGGCGTGATTTGGTTCTCCTACCGCACGCAGTCTCGTCGGAGTCGCGAGATCGTGCAATCCGCCTCGATGATCATGACGGTATTGAGCTTCACAGCAATGGAGCTGGCAAGCTCTATGCCTGGACGGACCTATCACAATTTTGGTTTTGTTGAAGTCATCGTTTATGCTGCAATCGTTCAACGCCTTCCATTCAAGTACGCGTTGACTTCTATCATTGCGATCACGTTCGTGCACCTGGCAACCGTGCTCCAGATGCACGAAGTTGAGCTGCAGATCCGTCTTGCTGCCAATTCCCTCGTTGCTGCCGCGGGGGCGTTTATCTTAGTCGCGAGTTATTCGGCAGAGCGATGGGATCGTCAGCGTTTCATAATGACGACCCTCGACGCTGTACGCGTGGCTGAGCTCGATCACCTGTCGCGATGCGATGCGTTGACCGGCTTGTCAAATCGCCGTTCTCTCGATGATTTCCTTTCGCAAGATATGACCGGACCTGTCGCCGTCATCCTCCTCGATGTCGACGCTTTCAAACGGTACAATGACCATTACGGACATCAGCAGGGGGATATGTGCCTCCGCTTAGTGGCTCAAGCGGTTCAGTCGGCCGCAGGAAACGCATCGTTCGTCGCGCGCTACGGTGGCGAGGAGATTGTGATCCTTCTCCAGCAAGCCAATGACGATCGCGCGTGGCGTTTGGCCGAGGCGGTCCGTGTTGCCGTACAGGACCTTGCTCTTCCACATGTGGCCAGCGGTACCTCGTCCGTAGTGACCGTAAGTGTCGGCTGCGCCATAGGCTCCTCGTATCAAGACCAAAAATTGAAGCGGCTAATTCGGCAGGCGGATGAAGCGCTTTACCGGGCGAAGTCAACCGGTAGGAATCGGGTCGCCACCTTTGGGGAATCGCCCGCGGCATTGGCTCTCGTTTCCTAGATTGGTTGGCCCGAGAGGCGATGTCGAGGTCAGGTGCAGCAGATCCGACGATCGCACCACCTGCGGACTGCTGAAACAGTACCAGGGCCAGTCGGAAAGCCCCCTATGGGTCACGAGCAGTCGCTGCGGGTCTGTTTGCTTCATCGCATCCGCCGTCCGGAAGCGGACGGGCAGAAAACCACCCTTAGCCGCCCTTCACTGTTGAGCGGAGTGCCGGCGACAGCGGCGAGGGCTTCTAGCTTGATCCGTTCACCACGTTCGACATCCTGACGCATGGTGCGGGGGAGCGCGCCCCGTGGCCTGCGCCGTGGCGTCGGCAAAGGACACAGTGGCAGGATTTGCCACTGTGTTGCCTTACGCCCGGTTGCTTGCGTTCGCTCTGGCAACGCCGTGCGCCGTCTCTAGGCGCATGCGGTGCGGTGCAATGCTCAACGCTGGCCTTGCACTTTAATAGATTGTTAAGCACCGCCTGTGTGTAGCCTGGTAAAAATTATAACGATGTATGAACAGGGCTATCTTCGATGATCGATGTAGGAGATCGTTAAGCATCAGAGACGGGGACGAGCGATGCGCGAAGCAGCTGAAGACACTGGCTTTATCCTCAAGCTCGCTCTCGTGATCTTCATAGGCCAGGGCCTGATGATGCTGGTCCACTGACCGGCCCACAACTTGGCCACCTTCGGGGCGCTGCCTAAGCGGCAGAACCGGCGCCGCTTCATTGCAGGCGCTGGATGCACCGGAGCCCTACCATGCTGAAGATCGTCGGCGCCATCCTCACTGTCGCAGCTGTCGTCGCGATCGGAGGTCTGGTGCAGCTGCCGGCGCGGGCTGTCAGAGCCGTTCGTGGCCTTGTTGGGCGCCCCCCCGCGGTCGCACAGATCACGGCCCGCGGATAGAGCGGGCGCCCCGTAGGGGAAACCTCCGTCGATGAGATGCCTTCG
The DNA here is from genome assembly GCF_008039455.1 of Methylobacterium sp. WL116. Taxonomy (NCBI): domain Bacteria; kingdom Pseudomonadati; phylum Pseudomonadota; class Alphaproteobacteria; order Hyphomicrobiales; family Methylobacteriaceae; genus Methylobacterium; species Methylobacterium sp. WL116. Next base: position 3,814 of record NZ_VRUV01000261.1, on the reverse strand, counting down.
CCTGATAGAGCATTGGGAGGACCCCATGAGCGACGACGAAGCGACGTAGACAGAAGCAGCCGGTACCCAACCGCCAGGCCACCCGCTCGATCCTGCGAAGGCGCCTGTACCTCCGGCAGAGAGCGCCGGACCGACTTCCCCCGGCCTTCCCGATCCGCAGCCGGACCATGCTCCTGAAAGCGGCGGCTACGAGGGGAAGCCGCCGTCGACCGGCTCTGGGAACGCCAAGGGCGGGTATGGAGCTAGTTAAGGCCCCCAAGCCCGCCGCTGGATCACGGCGGGCTTCTGTAGACCGTTCAGGCGGCCATACGACCGGCACGGCCCAGGCCGATGTTCTTCGCGAGGGCGGAGCGGGCCTTGGAGTAAGCGGCAGCCGTCGTCGGATAATCGTCCGGCAGGCCGAACTTCGCCCGGTAGCTGTGCGGGTCGAGCCCATGCTTCGTGAGGTGGCGCTTGAGGGTCTTGTACGCCTTCCCGTCGATGAAGCTGACCAGGTCCTCATGGCGGATCGACTTGCGGATCTGCGCTGCGGTCGGCAGCTCGACCTCTTCGGCCGGGGCGTTAGCACGATCGGCGGCTGTCCCGTTCGCGATGCCGTTGAGAGTCGCATGAACGGTGCGGATCAGAGCGGGAAGCTCAGTCGCTGGTACGCGGTTGTTCGAAACGTAAGCAGCGACCAGTCCGGCTGCCATCGTGAGCATATTGGGGTTCAACCCCAGGTTTTCTTCAGTCACTTCGATTGTCCTGTGTGTGCCTCTCGGGCGTGAGATTTACCGATCTCTCATCCAGATCAAGGTATGACTCGCACAAGATCGCGCGAGCCTGCTGTGATCTGTACGCATGATCGGGGGACATGTTTCGCGGAAGAGTGGGCCGGGGCGTCCTCATGGGTGGCCCCGGCTACTCGTGGATAGCGACGGCGCTCACTTCCACGACAGGCTATCGAGGCCCACGGTGCCTCGAACGACTCCGAAGCTCAGCACCAAGCCGACTTGGCGGTTCAGCACCGAGCGACCCTCGTATTGAGCGCCGTCGGCTGTGGCTGGAACAGTCAACATGTCTTCTGCAGCAGCCTGTAATGGGGATAGAAGCCCCGGACGCCCAAGCGGTCCGGGGCTTCTATCCCCCTGCTATGCCTCATGTCGAAGCGCATCCACGAATTTTCATCCATGTTGTACCTTCCGGTAGCGTTTTTATCATCGATAAGCCTTGACGATCTACGTTCTTCGGCAGAGGCGTAAATTCGCTTGGTGAAAGGAATTATCGTGGACGAACAAGTCGAAGCTCAATCTGCCATCTTTATGACACTCGCTGCCGACCTCGTCGCGGCCTACGTGTCGAACAACAACGTGCCTGTGTCGGAGCTACCGAACATCATTGCCAGCGTGCATGCGTCCTTGTCTGGTCTTGCCAACGGGGCGCCCGCCGAGCCCGCGGGCCCCGAGAAGCCGACGCCGGCACAGATCCGCAAGTCGGTCACGCCCGACGCGCTGATCAGCTTCATCGACGGGAAGCGCTACAAGACACTCAGGCGACACGTGACCGTGGCCGGTCTGACGATGGATGAGTACCGGGCGCGCTACGGCCTCCCAGCGGACTACCCGTCGACCGCCGCGAGCTACTCCGCCCAGCGGTCCGAGCTTGCTCGATCCCTCGGCCTCGGTCAGCAACGGAAAAAGGCGGCTCCCAAGGCTGCCGCAGCCGACGAAACAGTCTCCGAGGTGCCCAAGACCGGCGGTAGGAAGCCCAAGGCTGCTAAGGCCCCTGAGGCGGCTCCGAAGGCCCGTGGGCGGAAGAAGGTCGAGAAGGTCGCCGAGACAGCTTGAGGCCGCTCAGCGCCCCGTTCCGGCACACTACGGCATCCGGTGCGGTGACACGTTCCTAACGCTGCCTCGCCATCCTGCACCCGGGCCAAGTTGCGTATCGGCCTATCGCTGGTGAGATAGTCGACCTCCCCCGCCAGCCCGTAATCGGATCGGGCGGCGGGGCCGAGCCGGTCAACGCGTGGTCAGGCAGCGCTACTCCGCTGCTGTCGAGATAAGCCTCGTCCGCCGCGGATGCCTTCCCCCTGCATTTAAGCGGGCCAGGGTCCGCCGCGTGGCGGAGATGGCGTCGGCGAGATCCTCTGAGAGCTCACCTCGGTGTGCCAACGCTTCAAGGCGACGAATAGCGGCCATATCGGACGCGTTGACCCTGCCGGGCTGAGCCTGGATCGATCGCATCAGCGTACGCGCCAGCTCTTGGGTCAGCTCAAGTGCTCTACCAAAATCGGTCGTATTGTCATTCATAGCTGACCTGTGATCATCAAGGTTCTTTTCTTCATATATATTGCTGTAATCTGAAAATAATGAATAGGTTTATGGTTCTTTTGGTATTTTTAGTTCACAAAGTTTTTTTATTAACCTTTACGTATATATGAAGTTGCACGAATGCTCTAAATCTCACGGATGGTGAGTGCGCATATGCTAACCCTTGCTGGAATATGTTGAATATCTGGGCAGAAATAAGTATTATTCCGCCTATCATTCCGTGTCATGAAGCTGTTAGTTCGAGAGCGGCCGTACCTTTGCCGCTCAGGATTGATGCCATGCAGACCCTGGGATTGTCCGACGCGCACGAGCGCGGATCGGTGACTGATCGTCGTGCCGTAGCTCTCGACAATGCGCTATGGTTTCGCGCTTTGGCCTAGCGCGCGCTCCGCGATGGCGCCCCCAAGGCTGAACTGCGCGCGGCCAATGCCCGAGCGACGGCCCGCATCGTGCTGCGTCAAGTAAGGCGGGAGGCTTTGGTTCGTCGGCTAGTGCTCGACGCCGGGGCGGTCGAAGCATAGGCGTCTGACCTGTGTTTCAGTGCTGCCACCCGAGCTTCTCACCTGATCGAGCGCCAAAGCCGCTCAGGACGTTTGAAGCTTTTTGTCTGTCCGGTCATCACCAGACACGCCGCGCGGCGTGAACGCAACCACGTTCCCCTCAGAGTGCTTCGCGGAAGGCACGCTCGAAGCTGCAGGCATCTGAGCAGCCATTTTTCGCCGTTCGATCGATTGACCGATCGCGCTTTTCACGGACGACGCGTATCCCCGCCGAGACAGCCATTTTAGGTAAGCGACACCGTTCATCATTCAAAGCCTGATCTGTTCGTTAGCGGCGTGAGTAACGCACCAACGTCAGGAACAGACCAGAACCTTATTGTCTGAGCGTCCTAATCTTTTGTCTCTACGTCTCATTTTTAAGAACATCCGTGAACGGCTTCGATATCACGTGCCGCCCGGATGCGTCGTAGACCTCAACCGTCCAAGTCGACCAATCGCGCCGAGGGCTGCCAAGCATCACGTCCAGTGCGACGCGCTCGGCGTGGGCGCATTAGTGCCCAGGTCGGCAGCCGCTTGCCATGCCGATCGGCGACAAGGTCGTGCCCATTCGTACAGTGGAAGCGGTAAAGTGGTGTCGGCATTGGTCTTCTACCCCGCCCACCACACCATCTCACCACTGCACGCCTGGCCGTGGTCGCCATGGTTGAACCGTCGGTCTGCTTGCTGTCTGTTCCTTGTATGTTCTTGAGCAACTCGGAGCGTCGATGCACCCCCAGCCGCACGAAACGCCTGTGGAGATCCGGCCCGCTGAGGCCGACGCGATCGCGTGGGCCTTGCACAGGCAGTCAAGGCATTCGAATTCGGCGATGGTGTCGTGCTGTAAAGGGCGGACCAATTCCAGGCCGCTGTGGCGGAGTAAAACCAGGCCAATGGCGGCCGCAGCTTGAACGATGAAGGGGCCCGATCGGGCCCCTTCATCGTTTATCGCCGACCATGAGGCTCAAG
>NZ_VRUV01000260.1:0-6366 GCF_008039455.1 Methylobacterium sp. WL116 | reverse complement strand
GCTCCCGCCACCGCAGCGCAGGCGCCGGGCGAAAGCTTCGTCCTCGTCGGCGATCCGCCCGCGCCGCCGACCCCGAAGGCGCCCCCGCGAAAACCCTCGGCCGACCATACCGGGCAGGGGGTGATCCTGCTCGTGGAGGACGAGGATCCGGTCCGCGCCGTCAACAGCCGCGCGCTGTCGGCCCGCGGCTACACCGTGCTCGAGGCCGCTTCCGGCATCGACGCGCTGCACATCGTTCGCGAGGGCGGCCACCAGATCGACCTCGTCGTCTCTGACGTGGTGATGCCGGAGATGGACGGCCCGACCCTGCTGCGCGAGATCCGCAAGCACCTGCCGGAGCTCAAGGTGATCTTCGTCTCCGGCTATGCCGAGGACGCCTTCCGCAAGAACCTGCCGGAAGGCGAGACCTTCAACTTCCTGCCCAAGCCCTTCAGCCTGAAGCAGCTCGTCGAGACGGTGAAGGCGACGATGGCCGAGCCGTGAGGCGGCGGGCAGGCGCGGAAAAGGCTCCTCGGCGAGCCGATTCCGCCCTTGCTCGATGAGAACAAAACGGGTACATCAAATGCAGGTTCCAGCGCATTGAGATGCGCGCCCAACCCCTGCATAAGGATGCCGCACGATGGCTCAGGCCGCACTGAAAGTGGTGGAAACCCCCGGCATGGTGGACAAGGACAAGGCGAAGGCGATCGACGCCGCGCTGTCCCAGATCGAGCGGGCCTTCGGCAAGGGCTCGATCATGCGGCTCGGCAAGAACGACAAGGTGGCGGAGGTCGAGACCGTCTCCACCGGGTCGCTCGGCCTCGACATCGCGCTCGGCGTCGGCGGCCTGCCGCGCGGCCGCGTCATCGAGATCTACGGGCCGGAATCGTCGGGCAAGACCACGCTCGCGCTCCACACCATCGCCGAGGCCCAGAAGAAGGGCGGCGTCTGCGCCTTCGTCGATGCCGAGCACGCCCTCGACCCGGTCTACGCGCGCAAGCTCGGCGTCCAGCTCGACGACCTGCTGATCTCGCAGCCCGACACCGGCGAGCAGGCGCTCGAGATTACCGATACGCTGGTGCGCTCCGGCGCGATCGACGTGCTGGTGGTCGATTCGGTGGCGGCGCTGACGCCGCGCGCCGAGATCGAGGGCGAGATGGGCGACAGCCAGCCCGGCCTCCAGGCCCGCCTGATGAGCCAGGCGCTGCGCAAGCTCACCGGCTCGATCTCGCGCTCGAAGTGCATGGTGATCTTCATCAACCAGATCCGGATGAAGATCGGCGTGATGTACGGCAGCCCGGAGACGACCACGGGCGGCAACGCGCTGAAGTTCTACGCATCGGTCCGTCTCGACATCCGCCGCATCTCGACCCTCAAGGACCGGGACGAGGCGATCGGCAACCAGGTCCGCGTCAAGGTCGTGAAGAACAAGGTCGCGCCGCCGTTCAAGCAGGTCGAGTTCGACATCATGTTCGGCGAGGGCGTGTCGAAGGTCGGCGAGCTGATCGATCTCGGCGTCAAGGCCGGCATCGTCGAGAAGTCCGGCGCCTGGTTCTCCTACAACAGCCAGCGGCTCGGCCAGGGCCGCGAGAACTCCAAGGGGTTCCTGCGCGACAACCCCGAGATCGCGGGCAAGATCGAGACGTCGATCCGGCAAAATTCGGGGCTCGTCGCCGAGAAGATCCTGGAGAACGCCAAGCCGACCGAGGACGAGCTCGACGAGGGCGAGGCGTAGTCCGCACCGCCCCTCCGAAGCGGCACACCGAAACGAAGAAGCGCGCCGGCCCGGGAGGGCGGCGCGCTTCTTCGTTATGAAGCCCCGAATGGGGAATGCCGGACGGGCCGGCGCCTCGGCTCAGACGGCGCGAAGGCTCACGCCGAAAAGCCAGCCGGCTCGAACAGGAAGTCGTCGATCGTCGGGATGCTCACGGAGAGCCCGGCATAGGCCGGCTTCGACAGGCGCCACGGCCGCTCGGCCCGGGCGCGGATCGCCTCCGAGGGACGCAGGCGGCGCAGCGAGCCTTCCGGCTCGACCTCCTCGACGGTGAGGAAGCCGTAGACCTGCAGCCGGGACGCGATCAGCTTGGTCTCGCGGTCGCCCGCCGCCACCGTGAGCGTCCCCGTGGCATAGACCGCATCCATCAGCGCGCGCTGCTCGGACCGGCGCTGGGCCTGGCCCTCGCGGACGCCGCCCTCGTACGGCAGAGGCCGGCCCGCGGCGGCGATCCGCCGGAAGGGGACGACGTTCTCGGCCGCACTCGAAACGCTACCCATACGCATCACCCTGACCGTCGCCACATCGCATGGTCGGGTGCGCATCGCGCCGTCCCGACGAAGCGGACAATTCGACGAATCGCTTTAATCTTCTGTGAGCGCTGTCGAAGCGGGCTGTGCCCGACCTGCCCCGATCCGGCACGGTGCGCCGCGCTGACGAGGTCGCCCACCCGACGAGCAAGCTCCGGCCTCGCGCGGGCTATGGGAGGTCGACGTGATCAGGGAACGCGTCCCGATGGGCGCGGAGGTGATCGCCCCGGGCCCGAGCGCCGCCTGGAATAGCCGCCGCCAAGGTAACGCCGCCACCGGTCTGCACGGGCCCGACGGCACGAGCCGCGGCCTCGCGGTACGCAGACCACGACATTCGCACGCTCGCCGGGCGCGTGAACCGGCACGGAGACCCGGAGGCGGATCGCTTCGGGCAACCGTCCCGCACAAAACCTTAACCTCTCGTCGGATGCGAGATAATCGGCCGGAAACCATTGACCCCTCGGGCGATGGAGGCTAGAAGCGCGCCACTTCGAACGGCCCGGGGGCTGCTGACGAGGCTGAGCATCACGCTCATCCGTTCGTCGACGACGCGCCGATCCACCGTCGAAGGCTCACATCGCCTGACGTTCTCGTCAGATCAGTAGGTACGAGCGCGCCTGCCTTAACAGGGGTGCTCCTCTGCCGACAGCGCGCCAAGGGTCCTCACCGACCCCTGGCGCATATTCGTTTTGCGGATCTCCTTCGGGAGGTTCGTGGGCGGCTCCGCAGGGAGCCACGTTACGTCGCACGGGATCGCGCTTCGTCGCGATCCGGAGGAAGAGGGCACAGGATGCCGACGATCAACCAACTGATCGCGCAGCCGCGGAAGATCCAGCGGAGCCGCAACAAGGTGCCGGCGCTCAACGCCTGCCCGCAGAAGCGCGGCGTCTGCACCCGCGTCTACACGACGACCCCGAAGAAGCCGAACTCGGCGCTCCGCAAGGTCGCCAAGGTCCGCCTCACCAACGGCTTCGAGGTGATCGGTTACATCCCGGGCGAAGGCCACAACCTTCAGGAGCACTCGGTGGTGATGATCCGCGGCGGCCGCGTGAAGGACCTTCCGGGCGTGCGCTACCACATCCTCCGCGGCGTGCTCGACACGCAGGGCGTCAAGAACCGCAAGCAGCGCCGCTCCAAGTACGGCGCCAAGCGCCCGAAGTAAGATCTTCCCGTCCGGACGTTTTGCCCGGGCGGCCAACACGGCATTCCACTGCCTCGTAAGGATGTCGCCGGCGCTCTTCAGGAGTGGCTCAAGGCGGCCTGCGCGAGGTGCTTAGATCCTTATCCCTCGGAAGTTCCGCAATGTCCCGTCGCCATTCTGCCGAGAAGCGTGAGATCATCCCCGATCCGAAGTACGGGGATATCGTCCTCACCAAGTTCATGAATTCGATCATGTACGAGGGCAAGAAGTCCGTCGCCGAGCGGATCGTGTACGGCGCCTTCGAGATCGTCGAGAACCGCGCCCGCGCCAACCCGATCGAGGTGTTCCGCGCCGCCCTCGAGAACGTCGCCCCGATGATCGAGGTGCGCTCCCGGCGCGTCGGCGGCGCGACCTACCAGGTCCCCGTCGAGGTCCGCACCGAGCGCCGGCAGGCGCTGGCGATCCGGTGGCTGATCCAGGCCGCCCGCGGCCGCAACGACCGCACCATGGTCGAGCGCCTCTCGGCCGAGTTCCTCGATGCCGCGAACAATCGCGGCAACGCCGTCAAGAAGCGGGAAGACACGCACCGGATGGCGGAAGCCAACCGCGCCTTCTCGCACTACCGCTGGTAAGCGGCCCGACGCCCCTTTCGGAGAGATCCCGATGCCCCGCACCCACGCGATCGAGGACTACCGCAACTTCGGCATCATGGCCCACATTGATGCCGGCAAGACCACGACCACCGAGCGGATCCTCTACTACACCGGCAAGTCCCATAAGATCGGCGAGGTCCATGAGGGCGCCGCCACCATGGACTGGATGGAGCAGGAGCAGGAGCGCGGCATCACGATCACGTCCGCCGCGACGACGTGCTTCTGGCGCGAGAAGCGCCTGAACATCATCGACACGCCCGGCCACGTCGACTTCACCATCGAGGTAGAGCGCTCGCTCCGCGTGCTCGACGGCGCGGTGTGCGTGCTCGACGGCAACCAGGGCGTCGAGCCCCAGACCGAGACCGTCTGGCGCCAGGCCGACAAGTACGACGTCCCGCGCGTCGTGTTCGTGAACAAGATGGACAAGATCGGCGCCGACTTCTTCAAGTGCGTCGCCGACATCATCACCCGCGTCGCCGGCAAGCCGGTATGCCTGCAGCTGCCGATCGGCGCCGAGAACACCTTCAAGGGCGTGATCGACCTGATCAAGATGAAGGCGATCGTCTGGTCGGGTGAGGCGCTCGGCGCCAACTACGACGAGGAAGAGATCCCGGCCGACCTGAAGGATCAGGCGGTCGAGTACCGCACCAAGATGATCGAGGCCTGCGTCGAGCTCGACGACGAAGCCATGACCGCCTACCTCGACGGCGTCGAGCCGAGCGAGGAGACCCTTCGCAAGCTCGTCCGCCGCGCCGTGCAGCTGCGCGCCTTCCACCCGGTGCTCTGCGGCTCGGCGTTCAAGAACAAGGGCGTTCAGCCGCTGCTCGACGCGGTCGTCGATTACCTGCCGTCTCCCGCCGACCGCGGCGAGATCAAGGGCCTCGACTTCAAGACCGAGGAAGAGATCGTTCGTCACCCGACGGACACCGATCCCTTCTCCATGCTCGCCTTTAAGATCATGGACGATCCCCACGTCGGCACGATCACCTTCTGCCGCGTGTACTCGGGCAAGATCGAGTCGGGCGCCAACGTGCTCAACTCCTCGCGCGACAAGAAGGAGCGCGTCGGCCGCATGCTCCTGATGCACGCCAACAACCGCGAGGACGTCAAGGAAGCCTTCGCCGGCGACATCGTCGCGCTGGCCGGCCTCAAGGACACCCGCACCGGCGATACGCTGTCGGACCCGGTCAAGGTCGTGATCCTCGAGAAGATGGAGTTCCCGGAGCCCGTCATCGAGATCGCGGTCGAGCCGAAGTCGAAGGCCGACCAGGAGAAGCTCGGCATCGCGCTCGCCAAGCTCGCGGCCGAGGATCCGTCCTTCCGCGTCTCCACCGATCAGGAGTCGGGCCAGACCATCCTGCGCGGGATGGGCGAGCTCCACCTCGACATCAAGGTCGACATCCTGCGCCGCACCTACAAGGTCGACGCCAACATCGGCCAGCCGCAGGTGGCGTACCGCGAGAAGCTGACCCGCCGGACCGAGATCGACTACACCCACAAGAAGCAGACCGGCGGGACCGGCCAGTTCGCGCGGGTGAAGTTCGTGGTCGAGCCGAACGAGCCGGGCAAGGGCTTCGAGTTCGCCTCGAAGGTGATCGGCGGCGCGGTGCCCAAGGAGTACATCCCGGGCGTCGAGAAGGGGCTCAACTCGGTCCTCGGCGCCGGCATCCTCGCCGGCTTCCCGGTGGTCGACATCAAGGTCGAGCTGATCGACGGCGCCTATCACGACGTCGACTCCTCGGCGCTGGCCTTCGAGATCGCGTCCAGGGCGGCGCTGCGCGAGGCCCTGCAGAAGGGCGGCTCCGTGCTGCTCGAGCCGGTGATGAAGGTCGAGGTCGTCTCGCCGGAGGAGTATACCGGCTCGGTGATCGGCGATCTCAACTCCCGCCGCGGCCAGATCCAGGGCCAGGACATGCGCGGCAACGCGAACGTCATCAACGCGATGGTGCCGCTCGCCAACATGTTCGGCTACGTGAACCAGCTGCGCTCCTTCTCGCAGGGCCGCGCCAACTTCACGATGCAGTTCGACCACTACGAGGAAGTGCCGCGCGGCGAAGCCGACAAGGTCATCGCCAAGTACGCGTAAGTCTTTCCTCGACATCCCATCCGCGTCGCCGGCCTGACCGCAGGTCCGGCGCGCACCCCTCATCGAACCGGAGGCTACCATGGCCAAAGAGAAGTTTGCCCGCACGAAGCCGCACTGCAACATCGGCACGATCGGTCACGTCGACCACGGCAAGACGTCGCTGACGGCGGCGATCACGAAGGTCTTGGCGGAGTCCGGCGGGG
>NZ_VRUV01000025.1:0-22968 GCF_008039455.1 Methylobacterium sp. WL116 | reverse complement strand
CTTCGAGCCGAAGGCGATCCGAGGTGGAGAGCGTGAAAGAGATGCCACTGCGCATCCCGCCAGACTCGCAGGATGGGGCGCAAACCGAAACCCCACACGGACTCAACCGTCAGGGCTCAACCACTAGCGAACCCGCGACGCCGCAGTGATCGGCCCGAACTTGGTGCCCAGGAGGGTGACGGCGTACGACACGCGTGCCCCCGCCCCTTGGCCGCCCTGCGCGAACGCGTCGGCGAGCCCGACGACATCCAGCGTCTGGGACAGCTGAGGTGCCACCAGGCCGACGGTCACGACTCTGGCGTCCATCGGAAGTCCTGCCGCCGGATGTGACGCGGCACTTCCCGCGCGGCCTGGCTTCTCAAGTGTATGACCGATTCGCACAATCAATCGCCGCGCGATCCGGAGCCGGACTTGTGCTTCTTCCTCACTACATCGGGGGCAGAGACCCGATGTTGAGAATGACTGAACTCGGACCCGTGCCGCCTGGCAAGGACGTCTTCCTGCTCACCCGTAGCCGCGACAGGAAGGATTTGTCGCTTTGCACCGTCGCTCCTGAGATGGCCATCATGTGTGCGCAGGATCATGCTCTATGTTCAGGCTAATGCTCTATTTCTATGAAGACAAGTTCGCACATCAGCATGTTGTCAGCGACAAATATCCGGATGCCCGCAATGCCAGCCATCTAACCCCGAAAATGCCGCTCCGCTTTCGGCCATTTCCTGCCGCCCACGACAACGGGGGCTTACGTCCGCTTTCCGGCAGCCACGATGTCGTCTCGTACGGATGGGTTGGGCCGCAAGCCGCCGATCACCTTCCTATCGGGTAGGGGGGCGATGCCTAGAGTTTGTCTGCCTCTACTCGGATAGGCTCTCAAAGAACTTGCGATAGGAATCGTCGTGTGCGCGGGTCGACAGCGGACGAGAACAGCGACTCGGGCGGCCCGTGCTCGACGATCACACCGCGATCGGTGAAGTAGACGTGGTCGGCGACCTCGCGGGCGAAGTTCATCTCGTGTGTGACGAGGATGCAAGTCATGCCCTCCTCGGCGAGTTCGCGGATGGTGACCAGCACCTCCTTGACCGTCTCCGGGTCGAGCGCGGCTGTGACCTCGTCGAACAGCATCACGTCAGGCCGCATCGCGAGCGAGCGGGCGATGGCCACCCGCTGCTGCTGCCCTCCCGACATCTCGCCCGGATAGGCCGCTTCCTTGCCGGCGAGCCGGACCTTGGCGAGGAGGGCGTGCGCCCGGACCTCGACCTCGCGCCTGTCCTGGCCGAGCACGTGGATCGGCGCCATCATAACGTTTTCCAGCGCCGTCTTGTGCGGAAACAGGTTGTACTGCTGGAACACCATGCCGACCTTGCGCCGCAGGGCGAGCTTGTCGAGCTTCGGGTCGGCCACCTCGATCCCATCGACCCGGATCATGCCGGAGGTGAGCGGTACGAGAGCGTTGATGCAGCGGATCAGCGTCGACTTGCCCGAACCCGACGGTCCGATAATGCAGACGACCTCACCCCGGCGCACGGCGAAGCTGATGCCCTTGAGGACCTCGGCCTCGCCGAAGGACTTGTGCACGTCGAGCAACTGCACGATCGGCAGATCGGCGGGCGGAACACTCAGCATCGGGGACGCACCATCGAACACGCGAGGCCTCACGCCGTCTCGAAGCGCCGCTCGAGGCGCGCGGTCAGCCGGTCGATCGGGTAGCAGTAGAGGAAGAAGCAGAGCAGGGCGAAGCCGTAGAGGGGCGCGAACAGCTCCGGCCGGCCTCCTTCCGCCGCGTGTACCTGCGCCGTCAGCGTCAGCATCTCGGTGACGCCCACGATCGAGGCCTGGACCGTGGCCATGGCAATCAGGGCGTAGACGTTCATCCAAGGCGGCAGCATCCGCTTCAGGCATTGAGGCAGGATGATGCGGAACAGCGTCTGGCGCCGGGTGAAGGCCAGCGACTCGGCTGCCTCCCACTGGGCGGCCGGCACCGAGCGCACGGCGGCGCGCACGATCTCGGCGACGTTGGCCATCACCGGAAGCGCGAACCCCACGGTCGCCTTGATCCAGTCGGGCAGCGGCACCCGCACGCCGAGCACCGTGACCTGGAACGGCACAAGGAACATGACGAAGAACAGCAGCACCAGCCAGGGCACGTTGCGGAAGAACTGCGTCAGGGCCCAGGCGATGCGGCGCAGGATCGGGCCCTCGCTCAAGAGGCCGAGCCCCAGCCCGACGCCCGCGGCCGTGCCGAGAAGCATCGCGATGAGCGAGATCGCGACGTTTAAGGCAAAGCCCGTCAGCAGCAGCGGCGCCCAGCGCAGGACGACCTGGAACGGCGACAGCACCGCGTCCGGCCCCTGCGCGAAGGCCGGCGCCACGAGGACGAGCCCGGCGAGCCCGGCCCCGAGGAGCCCGGCCCGGACCGGCCCTACGGCGAACCGAGCCCGCGTGCGCGAGACCCGGAACGGCAGCAGCACCGGCAGGTCGCTCGCGGTCTGCGGCGGCCTCACCGGCTGTAGCCCGGGATTCGCAGAGCCCGCTCCCAGCGATGCATGATCCAGACGAGGACGCCGACGAGGACCGCGTAGGTCGCCAGCAGCACCATCATCATCTCCAGCACGTTCTGCGACTCCGACCAGATCTGCTTCACCGCGTAGAGTGTCTCGGGTACGGCGATGGCGTAGGCCAGGGTTGTGGTCTTCAGGAGGTTGATCAGGTTGTTGTTCAGGGCCGGCAGGCAGACCCGGAGGGCGAGCGGCAGCACGACGTAGAGGTAGGCCTTGCGTCGGGTGTAGCCGAGGGACTCGGCCGCCTCGACGGTGGTGCGCGGCACCGCCTCGATGCCCGAGCGGAAGATCTCGACGTTGAAGGCCCCGGCGAACAGGGCCAGCGAGACGATGGCCCATTGCACGTTGTCGAGGAGGGGTACGCGCAAACCGTCGGCGGTTCGGGCCGCCGGCAGCAGGGTGCCGAGCCCAAAATAGAAGAAAAAGATCTGCACCAGCGGCGGCGTGTTGCGGAACACGACGACGAAGCCGTTCACGACGCTGCGCAGGAAGCGGGACGGGCCACCCTGGATGAATGCCCCCACGGCGCCGATGACGAGGCTCACCAGGATCGTCGTCACCGTGAGCAGCAGGGTGATCTTCAGACCGTTGACGTAGCGATGCCAGTCGTAGGGGTCGTAGAAGACCGTGAAGTTGAAGCCCGTGGTCTCGTAGAGGGACCGGAACCAGTTCGGAACGGCGTCCATCGTGTTCCTCAAGACGGCCCGTCGAACGGCCAAGCGCGGCTCAGTTGGTCGCGTTCTTGTACTTCTCGTGCATCGCCTTCGAGTATTCCGTCGGCTCGATCCCCCACTTTTTCTCCTCCTCGACGACGAAGCCGGACTTCATCCAGTCCTTGGTCGTCGTCTCCAAAAGGGCCTGCAGCGAGCTGTTGCCGAGCGCCACGGCCATCATCCAGGGGGCGTCGAGGATGCCCTTCAGCGGCAGGGCGTAGTCAGCCTTCCAATCTGCGTCGAGAAGCTTACCCTGCAGCATGCTCTGGTCGTAGACGTAGCCGACGCAATTGCCCTGCTTGAGCGCGAAAAGCGGCTTCTCGGAACCGTCGAAGGCGACGATCTCGGCGCCGTAGGAGCGGGCCACGTCCTTGTTGTACCAGGCTCCAGAGGTGGCGCAGAGAGGCTTTCCCTTGAGCTGCGCCCAGTCGGTGATGCCGGCCTTCTTCGGCAGCATCACGTTGACGAAGTCAGAATAGTATTGCGGGTCGATCGCCTGCACTACGCGGCGTCGCTCCGGTTTGTCCGAGAGCGTGGCGATGAGGAGATCGACCTTGCCCTGCTGCAGGAACTCGATCCGGTTCGAAGAGACCACCGGCACGAGTTCCAGCTTCACACCAAGACGCTTGGCGACGTCGGCGGCGAGGTCCGGTTCCAACCCGATGATCGCCCCGCTCGGATCGCGGAAGCCGAAGGGGCGGTAATCCGCCTTCACACCGACGACGAGCGTCCCACGTTGCTTGATCGCCTCGATCCCGTCCGCCGCGATCGCCGAGGAGGCGGAAAGCAAGGCGGCGGCCGCGAGCAGGCGAGAGCCGAGGAACGCCGAAGTCCGCTTGCGCACGGAACGATACCTTGTGCTTGGTGAATCCGGGTCACCGGAGAGGAGACCAGGGCTCGACGAGCGCTTTTCGGGGAGACTGCCGTTTCCGGTTAAACCGGGTCAAGCAATCCATAGGCCATCGCTCCGGGGATCAGCCGAACCGCGCGAGCGAGTACGGCGCGAGATCGATGCGGCCGTCGGCCCGAACCATCTCGTTCGCCACGGCCTCGCCGATCCCCGCCGAGTGCTTGAAACCGTGCCCAGAGCAGGCCGAGACAACGAGGACCCGGTCCATCCGCGGGTGGCGGTCGATGATGAAGCCGCGGTCGGGCGTCACGGTGTAGAGGCAAGCGGCGGCCTGGGTCACCCGCGCCGTCGCACCAGCGAGCCGGCCCGCCACGTGATGCTGGTACATGGCGGCGGATTCGTCAGAACTTACGGTGCGATCGAGGGCTTCGGCCGGCGTGGCAATCTCGTACTGCTCGGTGGCAACCTTGACCTGGGCCTCGCCCGGCAGGGGCGGGAAGCCGTAGAGGTAGTCCGTGTCGCCGGCGCCGTGCATCCAGATGAAGACCGGCGCGCCGGGGCCGTAGGCCGAGGCGTCGTCGAGGGCGTACCAGTGCAGGAGTTGCCGGTTAACCGTAAGCAGGTCCGTGAAAGGTGCGCCGAGAAGAGGCGCGGTCCAGGCCCCGGCCGCAACCACCACCTGATCAGCCAGGACGACGCCGTGGTCGGTCTCGATGCGGACCCCGCCCGGTTCCTGGAGAATCGAACGCACCGTCGTCCCGGTTCGGATTGCTGCGCCGAGTTCGCCGGCTCGGCGCAGTTGCGCGGCGATGCAGCGTTCGGGGCGCACGTAGCCGCCGCCCGGCTCGTGATAGGCCTTCTCGTCGCCGGTGAGATTCCGGAATTGCGGGAAGCGGCGCGCGACCTCGTGCCCGTCGAGGACCTCGTGGGGAATCGCAAAGGCTTGCGCGGCGTCGATCGAGCGTCCGACGAAATCCGGCTTGCCGTGATGGGAGGAGATTCCGCTGCCCGGCCCCATCACCAGGGCGCCGCAGGCGGTCAGCAGCGTCTCGCCGGTCTCCGCTTCCAGGGCCCGCCAGATCCGGTGCGAGGCCAGGACGAAGGGGACGTAGTCGCGGCCCTCGCCGACGGCCTGACGGGTGATGCGGCTCTCGCCGTGGCTCGATCCCAGAGTGTGCGGCGGGGCGAAGCGATCGATCCCGACCGCCTTCGCCCCGCGCAGCCTCAACTGATAGAGGGCTGCGCTACCCATGGCCCCGAGGCCCACGACGGCAATGTCAAAACGGTCTTCCATCGTTGAAGGCGCTCCGTCCGCACTCGAGCCGCTCTGTGCTTCGCTTGAGGGCAAATCCATTGCGAGGCAATGCGTCTGGCCGCATGGTACGCCCAACGCGCCGATGGGGCGGCAGCTGCCGGGTCGCTCCACCGCTGAACCGAGCGGGGATCGGTTCATCCACCGTGGAGGCGCTGGCGCCTAGCAGTATCGTCCGGTGCGACATCGGCCTGCCGCACCAACACGCTTTCAGGAAACGGACGGACTGTCGCTCACGCCGGCCGGTTACGCCGAACCTAAACGTCGCATGCGAAAACCCGGGCGTCCGATACCGGCTCGCTACCGAGCGCGGGACGGATCGATCACCAGGATATACTCGCAGGGCTCCTTGCCGAGACTCGTGAAGGCGTGCCCGGCATCGGCTTCGAAGTACAGGCTATCCCCCGTCTCGGCGACGACGGTCCGATCGCCGATCACGGCGCGCAGGCGGCCGCGCAGGATGTAGATGTATTCCGAAACGCCGGGGCGATGGGCGGTAAACTCGCCTGTGCTGCCACCGGGCGGCAGGGTGTTCAGCACCAGATCGATGCCTCGGCCCGGCAGGACCGGGGACAGGCACCGGCGTAGGAAGCCCGACTCGTCATCCCGCAGCACGGGCTGCCGGCGCGCCGGAATCAGCAGCACCTCGCGTTCGGTCGTGGGTGACATCAGGCGCGAGAAGGTCACCCCGAGCGCCTCGGCCAAGCGCGAGAGCACGACAGTCGACGGGACCGCCTCGGCTCTCTCGATCTTCGAAATCATCGAGCGGCTCACGCCGGACCGCGTCGCCAGCGCCTCCAGAGACAGGTGAAGCTCCCTGCGGCGGCGACGGATCTCCTCGGACACGTAAATCTGAGAACTCGTCTCCGTCCCGCTCTGCCCCGGGGCGACCATCTCCCTCACCGACATGCCGTCATCCACTCCCATCCTTCCGGTACCCCGGCAGCATGGCCGTGCGGGTCAGCTTTGCCCCTGAATAGTTGATCAGCGGGACGTTTGCACGAGCCCCGCGCCCCGGTGTTCCGACCCTCGCAGCCCCCCGGGCATCGTCGCCCGAGATGTCGCGCTCCTGCGCCACCGTCCTGCCGCGTCCTCGCCGAAAGATCCACACTCAGCTGGCATGCCGATTGCCTCCACGTGAGTGGAAATTTCTCCAAGTCGGTGGAGGGCTGAACATCATGGCCAGTGCGGCGATCGCGATGGAGGCTGAATCCGGTCTCGACCAGAATGAGAGCTCGCGCGCGGACCAACGACAGATCGTCTGGTCGAGCGTGATCGGCACGACCGTCGAATGGTACGACTTCCTGATCTACGGCACGGCCAGTGCCTTGGTGTTCAACAAGCTCTTCTTCCCGAGCATTGATCCCGTCGTCGGGACCATCGCGGCTTTCGGCTCCTATGCGGTCGGTTTCCTTGCTCGCCCCTTGGGCGGCGCCGTCTTCGGCCATTTCGGCGACAGGATCGGCCGCAAGGCCATGCTGTCCCTGACGATGATGATCATGGGCCTCGGCACCTTCCTGATCGGCTGCCTTCCGACCTATGCGCAGATCGGCGTCTGGGCGCCGATCCTCCTCGTCGCCCTTCGGCTGGTTCAGGGTATCGGGATCGGCGGGGAATGGGGCGGTGCGGTCCTGATGGTGGTCGAGAGCGTACCGGCGCATCGGCGTGGCTTCTTCGGGAGCATCGTTCAACTCGGCTATCCCCTGGGCGTGATCCTCTCCATCGGAGCCTTCGCCTTGGCCGGGCTCATGCCCGAGGCCGAGTTCCTTGGCTGGGGCTGGCGCCTGCCGTTCCTGGCCAGCGCCTTCCTCGTCGCTGTCGGGCTCTTCATCCGGCTTCGTCTGCATGAGACACCTTCCTTCCAGCGCGTGAAGCAGCGTGCCGCCGTCGCGAAGATCCCGGTGGTCGAAATCCTCACCGAGCATCCCCGCACCTTCCTGAAGGCTGTCGGCCTGAAGGTGTCGGAGATCGCCTATGTCAGCATCGTCACGGTGTTCTCGATTTCCTACGTGACGGGGCAACTCGGCCTGCCGCGTAGCGTCATTCTGAACGGCATCCTCGTCGCGGCCATCGTCGAGCTCTTCACGATCCCGGTCTTCGGATGGCTTTCGGACCGCTTCGGCCGGCGCGCCCTGTTCGTGGTCGCGTGCCTGTTCTCGATCGTCTTCGCCTTCCCACTGTTTCAGCTTCTCGACACCCGAAACCCGACCATCATCACACTGACTGTCGCGGTAGCCCTGAGCTTCGGCCAGGGCATCATGTTCGGTACGGGGGCAGCCTGGATGTCGGAACTGTTCGACGCACGCCTGCGCTACAGCGGTGCCTCGCTCGGCTTTCAGGTCGGGGCTGCCCTCAGCGGTGGCTTCACGCCACTCATCGCCGCCGCCCTACTGACCTGGAGCAGCGGTGCGACCTGGCCGATCTCGATCTACCTGATCGTGCTGGCCTGCGTGACCCTGACTGCCGCGTTCCTTTCGCCAGAGACCGCGCGGCGTCAGATCGATTGAGCGGCCGGACCCGGGTGGTTTTTGACACGGCGGGAAACCGCCACCTACAACTCCTTCACAGTGGATAATTTTCTAGTATCGTAGATGAATTCTGGAGCCTGTCGGCTCCGAGGAGGATGAATGAATAGGACGATCATCAAGACGGACAACGCTGCTCCGGCGGCCGGTCCCTACGCCCAGGCGACCCGTGTCGGCGATCTGGTCTTCGCTTCCGGGCAGCTCCCGATCGACCCGGAAACGGGTGGATTTCCCGACGGCATCGCGGCGCAGACGCGCGCCTCGCTGGCCAATCTCGCAGCGGTTCTAGAGGCGGGTGGCGCGAGTCTGGCGAGCGTGGCCAAGACCACCGTGTTTCTGAAGGACATGAACGACTTCAGCGCCATGAATGCCGTCTATGCGGAGCACTTCCCTGGCGATGCCCCGGCGCGCTCGACGATCGAAGTCGCACGGCTGCCCCGCGACGCCATGGTCGAGATCGAAGCCATCGCCCTCGCGACCCGGCCGGAGACCACCCGATGACGGACGCATCGGCTCCCCGCATGGTTGAGGCGTTCTCGCACCCGGCCGGCGCGATCGCAGTCGGCGTCCCCGGCGGAGCCGTGGGATGGCAGGGCGTCCTGCTCAACATCCATACGGCTTCAGCAGCGAGCTACGAGATGGAGGAGCATACCGAGGCCCGGTGCGTGGCCGGACGCGGCATCGAGGGCGACCGCTACTATCTCGGTTCCGGCACCTATTCGCCCAAGCCGGATACCCGCGAGGTGACCCTGATCGAGCAGGAGGCGCTGGATGCGATCAACCGAAACGACCCGCCCCTGCAGAGTGGCCCCATACACATCGCGCCCATTGATCACCGCCGCAACCTTACCGTCCGCGGCGTTCCCCTGAACCACCTCGTGGGACGACGCTTTCGCGTCGGTGAGGTGATCTTGCGCGGCGGACGGCTGAATTTCCCCTGCAGGTACCTTGAGGAACTCCTCGGCCAGCCTGTCTATCTGCCGCTGTACAACCGCTCGGGCCTGAATTGCGGGATCGAGCGAGGCGGCATCATTCGCGTCGGCGATACGATCGAGATGGTAGACTAGCTCGTGAGCGCGCGCCTGATCATGAAGTTGCAGGTTGCGGCGGCCGTCGCGACGACGTCCGACGTCCTGCATCTCACCCTGGTTCATCCGCGTCGGCCGGAACTCCCATCCTGGACAGCGGGTGCCCATATCGATCTGCGGCTCCTCGACGGCCGCGTGCGCCAGTACTCGCTGTGCGGCGATCCTGCCGAGCGCGGCCGATACGAGATCGCGGTCAAGCGCGAGGATGCGGGTCGCGGAGGTTCGACCTGGGTGCACGGCAACCTCACCGCGGGTTCGGTTGCTGACGTTTCCGCGCCTCGCAATAACTTTCCACTCGCCCCCGCTGCACGCCGCCACATCCTCGTTGCAGGTGGGATCGGCGTAACGCCGCTCCTCGCCATGGCGCGGACACTTGCCGACGAGGAGGCTGACTTCGATCTGCATTTCTGCGCACGCTCCGCGGCCGACGCGCCCCTTCTCGCACCTGTCCGCGCAGTCTGCGGTGATCGCCTTCAGCACTGGTTCTCCGATCAAGGACAGCGCTTCGATCCAACACGGCTGGGTGGCTCTGCTGCGGACACCCACGTCTACGCTTGTGGCACGCGGCGCCTCACCGAGGCCGTCCAGGCTGTTCTTGGCGAGAACGGCTGGCCGCCGGAGCAGGTCCATGTCGAGCATTTCGCCGCCCTCTCGGACGGGACCTTCAAGCCCGAGCCGTTCGAGGCGCACATCGCATCGACAGGCGCACTGCTTCACGTGCCAGCGGATCGTTCCCTCCTCGACGTCCTGCGGGAGCACGGCATCTCTCAGCCCGCCTCGTGCGAACTCGGGGTCTGTGGCGCCTGCGAGTGCGGCTATCGCGACGGTACGGTGATCCATCGCGATGTCGTTCTCTCGGTCGGGAAACGCCGGGATCGAATGACGCCATGCGTCTCGCGTGCTCGGGGCGGCGTGACCCTCGATCTCTGAGAGAGGGTGGGGCAGTGACCATCGAACGCGATTATTCGCATGGATCGGGCATGACCGAGATCGATACCGAAACGTTTCTGGCCGACCTGTACGAATTGCGCAAGATCGGCCGGTTCCGCACCGGCGTCCACCGGCCGACCTTCTCGCTTGAGGATATGCAGGCGCGCCGCTGGCTGATGACCCGGCTCGAAGAATGCGGTCTCGAGGCGTCGATCGACGGCATCGGCAACGTGCTCGGTCGTCATCGCGGCCCGGGACCCCACCTCTTGGTCGGCAGCCACATCGAGACCCAGAACGAGGCCGGCTGGCTCGACGGGGCGCTCGGCGTCGTCGCCGGGCTGGCGCTGGCGAGGGCCGGGCTGCCCGTCGACGTCGTCGCCTTCGCCGACGAGGAGGGGCACTTTTCTGGCGGCTTCCTGGGAAGCCGCTCGGCGATCGGTGATCTGACGGAGGGTGAGATCGACGCCGCTCGCAACCGCACAGACGGCACGCCCCTGCGGATGGCCCTCGAATCCGCAGGGCTCGCGGGCCTTTCCCGGATGCAGCTGGATCCCGCCCGCTACCGTGGCTTCCTGGAACTGCATATCGAGCAGGGCACGCAGCTCGAAGCCGCCGGCCAGCATCTCGGCGTGGTCAGCGGCATCGTGGCGATCTGGCAGTTTCAGATCCTATTCGAAGGCAACCAGGACCATGCCGGCGGCACCACAATGATCGAGCGCAGGGATGCCGGGCTCTCGGCGGTACGCCTCCTTGCGGCGGCCGACTGGGAATTTCCGAAGGTCTGCGGCCCGCGCAGCACCTGGACGACAGGACGGATCACCCTGGATCCCGGCGGCTACAGCATCATCCCGGGCCGGGCCGAGGTGGCCTTCCAGTTCCGAGACGTGTCGATTCCAGTGCTGGAGCGGATGGAGGCTTGCCTCGAAGCGCTGGTGCGCGAGTCGAACCGGCGGGAGCGTTGCACCGCCACGCTCACGGCCCTCTCGAAGGCGATCCCCGCCCCGTGCGACCCGAACCTGATGCGTGCCCTCTCGGAAGCGGCCGAACAGGTCTGCCCCGGCCGCTGGCAGGTGATGCCCTCGGGGGCCGGGCACGACGCACAGAACGTGGCCCGCATCCTGCCGGCCGCCATGCTGTTCGTCCCATCGATCGGCGGTATCAGCCATCACTGGGCAGAGGATACCTGCGACGCAGACCTAGTTTCCGGCGTGCGCGCCCTTGGAGCGGCGGCGAAGCAGGTCCTCGCCAAGTGATTTTGCCCAGCGTTTCTGGAAGCCCCCGTCAAGAATCCAGCCGCTGACCCGTCCTGATGTTTAGGCAATGACGTCGATGATCGGCGATAGAACCAGCTCGGACTGACCGACGCGGTGCCGTGCGAGCGCCTGCGACGCGCGGTTATGGCCGAATTCATGCAGGATCGCGTCGACCTGATCCCCGTCGGGCTGAAGATGGTGGCGTGGCGGCTACCTCAGGCTGGACGATGTGCGTGCGGCGCTCGTGATCCATGACGAGGTTCAGGAAGGCGTTTTCGCAGAAGCCTTCGCCGATGGCCGCTGGTCAGCGCGTACCGTTGCCGTGCCCCAGGCCGGGGGAGACCGATGGCGGAACGTCAGGCCGGGCCAAGCCCCTGTTGACGCGAGCGCTGCCGGGTTGGAAGCGATCGGCTGCTGGACCATCCGGATCCGGCAGCCGGGACGGGGGGCAACGCCAGGAGGATGGCCTGGTTTTGGACATCACAGGGTGGGATGTCGGGCGACAATCCGGGCCGGCTGCCGGTTGGGCAGCAACTCCGATGGCGAAAATGGCGTTCACCGTCCGAAAACCGTGGTGCGGTCTCATCGACCGATAAACGTCTGCGCGGTCTCGCTCCAGACGGCGGCGTCTACCGCATCGAACGATGAGCCGCCGGTCCGGCACCCGTGTCGTCCGAGATCCGCTGTGAATTCAAGGCGGGTGTGGGTCAGTCCCACCGCGCCCTCATCCAAGAGAAAGCTCAGGTTGCCGCAGCGGCAGCTTAAATCGTCAGGTCGCAGTCATCGCTCGGCGTGCCATAAAAGTACGCTACGAATCGTATTCAGTGCCGTCAACGACAGCAGAGTTGACTGCACTGACCATCGATAGAGGATTGTATCTCCTTGTTTCTGGTGGCCTCGCGCGCGTGACGTCATCAAATTGCCGCACTGGCCCGATGAATGCATGATGCGATATGCTTCTGTACGCGGCCGTCGAGCCCCGCCCAACGGATTGATCGAGGCGAATTCAAGGTATGGCGGCGATCGTCCGACTGGCCCTGCTACGGCCCTACACCTTCGTCGTGATGTCGATCCTGATCCTGATCTTCGGGGTCATGGCGATCGTGCGCACCCCGACCGACATCTTCCCCCGGATCGGCATCCCGGTGATCAGCGTCGTCTGGCAGTACACCGGGTTGCAGCCCGACGACATGGCGGGACGCATCGTATCGGTGTTCGAGCGCTCGCTGACCACCACGGTCAACGACATCGAGCACATCGAGTCGCAATCGGTCCCGGGCTACGGGATCGTGAAGATCTACTTCCAGCCCGGCGTCGACATCACCGCAGCCCAGGCGCAGGTCACCTCCATCTCGCAGACGCAGCTCAAGCAGCTGCCGCCGGGCGTCACGCCGCCCCTGATGCTCGCCTACAACGCGTCGAGCGTGCCGATCATCCAGCTCGCCCTGTCCAGCGACAGCCTCTCGCAGACGGCGCTCAACGACCTCGCGCAGAACTTCATCCGGCCTCAGCTCACCACGATCCCCGGGGCGCAGCTGCCCTACGCCTACGGCGGCGCCGCGCGCCAGGTGCAGATCGATCTCGACCAGTCGGCGCTGCACGCCCACGGCCTGTCGGCGGCCGACGTCGGCGCGGCCTTGGCCCGGCAGAACCTGATCAATCCGGTGGGCACCCAGAAGATCGGGAGCTTCGAGTGGATCGTCGACCTCAACGATTCACCCAAGAGCATCGAGGCGTTCAACGACCTGCCGGTCAAGGTCGTGGACGGCGCCGTGGTCTTCATGCGCGACGTCGCCCACGTGCGCAACGGCTCGCCGCCCCAGACCAACGTCGTCCAGCTCGACGGCAAGAAGGGCGTGCTGATGTCGATCCTCAAGATCGGCAACGCCTCGACCTTGGACATCATCGCCGACGTCAAGGCACGCCTGCCCGCCATCCAGGCGGGCCTGCCGACGGGCGTCGACCTCAAGTACGTGGCCGACCAGTCGGGCTTCGTGCGCGAGTCCGTGGTGGCGGTGGTGCGCGAGGGGGTCATCGCCGCCGCGCTGACCGGCCTGATGATCCTGGTCTTCCTGGGCAGCTGGCGCTCGACGCTGATCATCACCGTGTCGATCCCGCTCGCCGTGCTGTGCTCGCTGATCGCGCTCTCGGCGCTTGGGCAGACCATCAACGTGATGACGCTCGGCGGGCTCGCGCTGGCCGTCGGCATCCTCGTCGACGATGCGACCGTGACCATCGAGAACATCAACCGGCACATGGAAGAGTTCGGCGAGGACATCGTCACCGCGATCACCCGCGGGGCGCAGGAGATCATGCCGCCGGCCACCGTCGCCCTGTTCTGCATCTGCATCGCCTTCGTGCCGCTCCTGGCGCTGGGCGGCGTGGCGGGCTTCCTGTTCCGGCCGCTGGCGATGGCGGTGGTGTTCGCGATGATCGCGTCCTACGCGCTCACCTATACCCTGGTGCCGACGCTGGCGCGCTACCTGCTGACCGAGCACGCCCACGAGCAGGATCCGGCGAACAAGCCCGGCCCCTTCGCCCGGTTTCAGCGAGGCTTCGAGCACCGCTTCGAGGCCCTGCGGCAGGCCTATCTGGGGCTGCTCGGCTTGGCGCTGTCGCGCCGGAAGTCGTTCGCCGTCGGCTTCCTCGCGGTGGTCGGCCTGTCGTTCGGCCTCGTCCCCTATCTCGGGCGGGACTTCTTCCCGGACGTGGATGCAGGGGCGCTCCGCATTCACCTGCGGGCCCCGACGGGCACGCGCATCGAGGAGATGACGGCCCTGACCGGGCGGGTCGAGGGACGGCTGCGCGCGCTGATTCCGCCGGGACGGGTGGCCAGCGTCGTCAACAACATCGGCCTTCCGATCAGCGGCATCAACATTTCCTATGGCAACAGCGGCACCATCGGCACCTTCGACGCCGACATGCTGGTGACCCTCGACGAGACCAGTGGCGGCAGCGAGGGCGGCCCATCGACCGCGGCGCTGACCCGGCAGCTGCGCGAGCGCCTGCCGCAGGATTTTCCCGGCGTGACCTTCGCCTTCCTGCCCGCCGACATCGTCAGCCAGATCCTGAACTTCGGCTCCCCCGCCGCGCTGGATGTCCAGGTGGCCAGCCGCGACATCGCGGGGGGCCGCGCCTACGCCAACATGCTCCTGGCCCGGGTCCGCCGCGTAGCCGGGGTCGCGGACGCCCGCATCCAGGAGCAGGCGCGCAACCCGGCGCTGCGGGTCGATTTCGATCGCGCGCTCGCCGGGGTCGTCGGCCTGACCGAGGGCGACGCGGCCGCGAGCCTCCAGGCGACGCTGTCGGGCAGCACGCAGACCGCTCCGACCTACTGGCTCGACCCGCGCAACGGCGTGTCCTACCCGGTCTCCGTCCAGACGCCGCAGTATTCGATCGACACGCTGGGCGCGCTCAACAACCTGCCGATCACCGCCGCCCGCTCGGAGCAGCTCCTGGGGGGCTTGGCGACGATCCGCCCCGAGCCGCTCAGCGCGGTGGCGACCAACTACAACATCGCCCCCACCGTCAACATCCTGGCCACGACGCAGGACCGCGATCTCGGCGGCGTCACCGCGGACATCCAGGGGGCGATCGACGCGACGCGGGCCGACCTGCCGAAGGGGGCGACCGTCACGGTGCGCGGGCAGGCGGTGACCATGGCGCAGGCCTACCAGCAGCTGCTCGTGGGCCTCGCCTTCGCGATCATGCTCATCTACCTGCTCATCGTCGTCAACTTCCAGTCCTGGGTCGACCCGTTCGTCATCGTGACGGCGCTGCCGGCGGCGCTCGCCGGCATCGTGTGGATGCTGTTCGCCACGCACACCCACGTTTCGGTGCCGGCGCTGACGGGGGCGATCATGTGCATGGGCGTGGCGACCGCCAACTCGATCCTGGTCATCAGCTTCGCCCGCGAGCAGTTCGACGCGGGACGCACGGCGATGGAGGCCGCGCTGGCGGCCGGGGCGACGCGGCTGCGGCCTGTGATGATGACCGCGCTGGCGATGATGATCGGCATGGCGCCGATGGCGATCGAGCCGGGCCAGAACGCCCCGCTCGGCCGCGCCGTGATCGGCGGATTGCTGTTCGCCACGCTCGCGACCCTGTTCTTCGTGCCGGTGGTCTTCGGCATCGTGCATGGGCGGCCGCGCCGCGCCGCGGCCCGGCGCGAAGACGCTTCCCCCCAGCCCCTCTCGTCCCCATCGGCCTGAGCGCAGATCCCGCATGCACCCGACCCAACACGCCAAATCCGACGACGCCGCGCACGCGAGCGCCGAGCCCGCAGTCGCGTCGCCCCGCACGCCGTCGGGGCGCCGGGTCGGCGCGCTGCTGGCGGGCGTGGCCATCGGCGCCGCGGCGCTGGCCTGGGTCGGCATCAACGACCGTGCGAAGGGGATGCAAGAGGTCGAGAGCTGGACCGAACGGCAGGCCGTGCCCACCGTTCGGGTGGTGCACGCCCGGCGCGGGCCCACGGACGAGGACCTGACCTTGCCCGGGTCGCTGAGCGCCTTCTACACCGGGACGCTGTATGCCCGCGCCAGCGGCTACGTCACGGCCTGGCATCGGGATATCGGCGCCCGCGTGCGCAAGGACGAGGTCCTGGCCGAGATCTCGGCGCCCGACCTCGACCAGCAACTCGCCGAGGCGCGCGCCACCCTTGTTCAGCTTCAGGCGGCGGTCGACCAGGCTCAGGCGAACGCCGATCTCAGCGCGGCCACCAACAAGCGCACCGCCCGCCTGGTCACGCAGGGCTGGTCGAGCGAGGAGCGCGGCGACACCGACCGCTTCACCGCGGCCTCGCGCACGGCGGCCCTGTCGGTGGCCAAGGCGAACATCGTCGCCCAGCAGGCCAATGTCGGGCGCCTGGAGGAACTGACGCGGTTCAAGGAGGTCCGGGCACCCTTCGACGGGGTCGTGACCGCGCGCAACGTCGACATCGGCGACCTGCTCACGGCGGGGGGAACCTCGGGACGGCCGCTCTACCGGGTCTCGGATCTCCACCGGGTGCGCGCCTACGTGAACGTGCCGCAGGCCTTCCTCGCCGTGATGAAGCCGGGGTTGAAGGCCTCCCTGCGCGTGCCGGGGCAGGAGGCGGCGTTCGACGCGGAGGTGACCTCGACCGCGAACGCCATCGCGGAGGATTCCCGAAAGGGTCTCGTGGAGCTCCAGGCCGACAACCCGGAAGGCAAGCTCTGGCCGGGGGCGTTCGTGGAGGTGCGATTCCACGTGCCCTCGGACCCGGGGACGTTGCGCGTGCCCGCCACCGCGCTGGTGTTCGACCGCAACGGCACGCAGGTGGCGCAGGTGGGCGACGACCACCGGATCGCGCTGAAGCCCGTGACGCTCGGGCGGAACCTCGGCAACGAGGTCGAGGTGCGCGCGGGCGTGACCACCGCCGAACGGCTGATCGACAATCCTCAGGAGTTCCTGGCGAGCGGGGACGTCGTCCGCGTCGCCGGAGAGGAGGCCGCTCCGCGGACCGCCTCGGCGAACTGACGATCGCCCCCGCGGCGGACGTTTCCCGGCCCCCGCGTGGTGCACCGCGACCCGCCATCGCGAATGGGTCAGGCCGCCGTGCAGCCTGACCGCACGGCGATTTCGCCGGTCGCCGGCGGGCACGTCATGGCAACTGCACGCACCTAGAGCGGCGCCGTTCGTCTATCGGATACGCCCTATCGCCCGCCCTGCCGTCAGTCCGTCGGATTGTCGAACACTCCGGCCCACAAGCCGGCACGACGCCCCCAGGCCCGGTCGCTCGCCCGCCTGTAGGATGCCGGCGCGTCGCGGGCGGGCATCGCGTAACCGTTGGCGATCATCCAATCGCCGAGGTCCTCGTCACCGATTCGGCACGTCGCCTCGGCGGAACCGCTGTCTGGGCGATCGTGCCGCTCGCAAATCGGCTCCGCCGTCCCGATGCGTGCGATCATCTTCTCGCGGACTTGACGGCCGCACGCGTAGGGAACCTCGTGGGCGTCCCAACACGTCGCATCCGGTGCGGGCATCACGATGCCGAACAGCGTGACGGATCCGCCGTCGATCGTGAGGGTGGTCCCGTTGATCAGCGAGGCATGCCCCGTCGCCGGCTCCCCAGCCAACGCCGGTTTCCCCGCGATGGCGAGACAAGTGGCCAGGGCCAGCGTCAAGACGCGGTTGTCCGGGACCCGGGCCGGGGGTTGATGTCTTGTGGCCGGCGGCGGGCACAGGATCGTGCCGGCAATCGCCGCCACGACGGTCAGAAGGATGCCGATGATGATGGACATGGCCGTGCGGCTCCGCGAACGAGGGATCTGCGGAGCGTTCTGGCGGATCCTGAACCCACCGGCCTGACGGAGCCCGTCAGCCTCCCGTCAGGTTGACCCACCCATGGTGCCAGTGTCCATGCCGATCCTCCGCATCCTTCTCGTCGCCGCCCTTTGCTCAGGTCTCGTCCGGATGGTCCCTGCGCGCGCGGACGACGACGCCGACCGGGCCCGTCGCGCCCTCGAACGCGGCGAGATCCGTCCGCTCGACGAGGTCCTGCGCGCCGCCCGTGCTGCCGTGCCCGGCGACGTCGTGGCCCTCGACCTGAAGCACCACGACGGGCACTGGTTGTACAAGCTGCGTATCCTCGGCGCGGACAGCAAACGACGCGACGTGAAGGTCGATGCGCAGTCGCTGCAGATCATCGACAGGGACGACGATGACTGACCTGACATGGAAATGCGTCCGATGCGGGTGCTAGTCGTCGAGGACGAGCCCCGCATCGCCGCGGACGTGAGCGCTGGCCTGGAGCGTGCCGGCTACGTTGTGGACGTCGTCGCGGATGGCGAGGCCGCGTGGTTCCGCGCCGAGACCGAGACCTACGATGCGATGGTGCTGGACTTGGGCCTGCCGCGCCTCGATGGCCTCGGCGTGCTCCGCCGTCTGCGCGCGGCCGGCACGATGGTCCCCGTGCTGATCCTCACCGCGCGCGATGGATGGCGGGAGCGCGTGGAGGGCATCGACGCCGGCGCCGACGACTACCTCGCCAAGCCATTTCGAATGGAAGAGCTCGCAGCGCGGCTGCGCGCAATCCTGCGGCGCACCGCCGGCCACGCCTCGCCGGTGCTGCGCGCCGGCGCCGTTGAGCTCGATACGCGCACCCGGGCCGTCAGCGTCGCCGGTCGCGAGATCGACCTGACCGCGTTGGAGTACCGCCTGCTCGCTTTCCTTATGCACCAGCATGGACAGGTGGTTTCGGCCGGCGAACTTCTCGACCACCTCCACGGCGTCGGAAGCGACCGCGAGGCCAACGCACTCGAGGCGCTGTTGACGCGGTTGCGACGCAAGCTCGGGCCGGGAATGATCGAGACCCGGCGCGGCCAGGGGTACCTCGTCCCCGCCGACCAACCGAAAGCGCCTGGCCGTTGAGGGCGGACTCCCTGCGCCTGCGCCTCGGGATCACCGGCGCCGCCTTGATCGGCCTCGCTCTGCTGCTGGCCGGCTTCGGCCTGACGATCATCTTCGACCGCGTGCTGGACGCCCGAACGGCCGACGAGCTCGACCGCTCGGCCAAGCTCATCGCCGGGCGCGTCGGACTGGGTTCGGACGGTGCCCCGACCCTGTCGCGCGAGCCGCCGGATCCGCGGTTCGCCACACCCTATGGCGGCCTGTACTGGCAGGTCGAGACGCCGGACCGGCGGTCCCTGCGGTCGCGCTCGCTTTGGGACAAGAGACTCGAATCGTCGGGCCTGGACACGGGTGATGCGCCGATGGTCATCGATGCGACGGGACCGGATGGGGGGCGGCTCCTGTCCCTATCGCGACCGGTCGAGATCGATGGGGCCGGCGGAACGGCGACACGGTTGCGGGTCACCGTCGCCGAGGATCGGCGTGGACTGGCCGCGAGCCGGTCGACGTTCCTGCGCCTTCTTATGCCGTCGCTCGCCGCGCTGTTCGTGGTGCTGACCCTGGCGATGGCGGTCTTCGTCCATCGCGCGCTGACGCCATTTCGAACGTTGCGCGCGAGCCTTGCCGCGGTGCATGCCGGAACGCGCGAACGCCTCCCGGACGTCTTCCCGGACGAGGTTCGTCCGCTCGTGGCCGACCTCAACTCGTTGCTCGACGCACAGGAACGGGCGCTCAAGCGAGCGGAGGCCGGCGCGGCGGACATGGCACACGGACTGAAGACGCCGTTGGCCGTCATCGACGCCCTGATGCGCAGGCTCTCCGCAACGGAACCGCTTGTGGCGCAGCAGATCGCGGAACAGACACAGGCGATGGGCGGTCAGGTCGATCGCACGCTGGCTCGAGCGCGCCTCGCGGGTGCTCGGGACCTGCGTCGCAGATCCTGTGGCGTGGCGGCGGTCATGGACAGGCTCGTCGCCACGATGCGGCGGCTTCCCGAGGGCGACTCACTGGTCTGGGACGTATCTGTCCCTGCCGATCTGTCTTACCCGGGCGACGAGGGCGAGCTGATGGAGGTTCTGGGCAACCTGCTCGACAACGCGCGCAAGTGGGCACACCGGCGTGTGCGCGTCACCGGGACGCCGGACGGGGCGGGAGGCCGCTTGTCGGTCAGCGACGATGGGCCGGGGATGGACCCTCCGGCCCTGGCCGGGCTGGGCCGTGGGGTGCGCTGGGACGAAAGCCGACCGGGCACCGGTTTCGGGTTGGCGATCGCCCGCGACGTAGCCGAGGCAGCCGGTGCCCGGATGGCATTCGGCGAGGCCGCCGAGGGGGGACTGATGGTCGAGATGGTTTGGTCCTCCGGCTGACGTCTTCGGCAGTCTTCCGCCGGCAGGGGACAGTCGAGACCGCCAGGATGGATATCCAGGCGGCTCAGCGAGCCACCTGGCCCGAGACGGCCCTTGCCGGCGCTGCCGGGACGCAGAGGCGGCCGCTGACGCTTCGAGCTCGAATCGAACGTCTGGTTCAAGGCCAAACGTCGGACGGGATCGACGCTTTACCCCCGAAGCAGACATCCGTTTTCTGCCGTTCCGGCAGCGGTCCGTTCCCCCGTCACCGCGGTGGATCGCGCAGAATTTGCGAGTTTGGCAGCTACGGATGCCGGCGTGCGACCACCTTGCACGCCGCCGGGAACATCATGCCCGTGCGTGTCGACCCCGGTATCCGGCGTCGCCTTAGGTGCCGGATGCCTGCGTTCGACAGTTGATCCAAGTTCGACCTACCGGCTCCCACTGAACCGCTGCCGGAGGGCGTCGGCTTTGCCGCCAGTCCGTTGCGGCCGATACCATGGCAGCCAAGGCCGTCGACCTGCGCGGTGGCGACAGGTTCGAATGGCGGCTGATTGCAACTTGAGAGCGCGAATTCAACGCCCAGTGTAGCCTCTAATTAAGAATTCTACCTCTATAAATAAGTGCTTCCATTCGGCACGCTCGCTGGGCGGCCTGAGATCGGGTCCGATGTGCCATGAGCGCTGAACGGCACTACCTTGGCGCTGCCCGGCGCGAGACGCCGCGGAGCCTGCGGCCGAACGCGGGCACCCCCTCCCACGCCTGGGCGCGCTATCTCGACGTGATCCGGCACGGGCTGCTGATGATCGACGATGCGGGGCGCGTGATCGTCTCGAATGCGCCGGCCGAGCGCCTGCTGACCAACTTCCTGCCGCCTTCGCGCAAACTGGGTGCCAGGCCGTTGCTTCGCGCCCTGTGCGCCGGGACTGGGAAACCGAGGCGCGAGGTCTTCCGATCCTTGCGCCAGGGACGCGATCGTCGCACGGCCGTTTCGTTCGAGGTCAGGGATCAGGGGCTCACGCTGCAGGTCGAGCTGAATCCTGCAGAGGAACAGGGTTGGATCGCGACGATCGAGGACGTCAGCGCGCGCAAGGCCAGCGAGGCGCGCGCCGACGAGGCGGCACGCCAGGATCCGCTCACCGGCTTGCCGAACCGGCTGCTCCTGCAGGAACGACTCTCCGAGGCCCTCGTGCGCCTCCATCGCAACGGCGAGAAGTGCGCGCTTCTCCTCGTCGACCTCGATCGCTTCAAGCCCGTCAACGACACGCTCGGCCACCCGATCGGCGACGCGCTCCTGAAGAAGGTCGCCGATCGACTGCGCTCGGCCGTGCGGCCCACCGACACCGTCGCCCGGATCGGCGGCGACGAGTTCATCATCGTGCAGGCCGGCATCCGCGAGGCCAGCGACACGCAGGCCCTGGCTCGGCGTCTCGTCGACCTGATCGGCCGAACCTACATGATCGACGGGCACCTCCTGACGATCGGGGCCAGCGTCGGCGTCGCGTTGGCGCCCAACGACGGGGACGCCTCCGAGACGCTCCTGAAGAACGCCGACCTGGCCCTCTACCGGGCCAAGGTCGACGGACGCGGCACGTACCGCTTCTTCGAGCCCGAGATGGACGCGCGCATGCAGGCGCGCCGCCGGCTGGAGCTCGACATGCGTCAGGCGCTCGCCCGCCGCGAGTTCCAGCTGCACTACCAGCCGCAGATGCAGCTCGACGGCGATCGGCTGATCGGCTGCGAGGCCCTGATCCGCTGGAAGCATCCCGAGCGCGGGGCGGTCTCACCACTGGACTTCATCCCGCTGGCCGAGGAGATCGGCCTGATCGTGCCGATCGGCGACTGGGTCATCCGGCAGGCCTGCCGCGACGCGATGCACTGGCCGGCGCACATGGCGGTGGCCGTGAACGTGTCCCCGGCCCAGTTCAAGAGCGACCGCCTGGTCGAGACGATCATGTCGGCGCTTGCCGGCTCGGGCTTGCCCGCCCGGCGCCTGGAGGTCGAGATCACCGAGGGCGTGCTGCTTCAGGAGAACGAGAAGACGCTGCGGACGCTGCATCGGCTGCGCGAGCTCGGCGTCCGCGTGTCGATGGACGATTTCGGCACGGGCTACTCCTCCTTGAGCTACCTGCGCTCGTTCCCCTTCGACAAGATCAAGATCGACCGCTCCTTCGTGAAGGACCTGTCGAGCAAGCCGGACGGCGACGCGATCATCAGGGCCATCGCGGGCCTCGGCAAGAGCCTGGGCATGACGACGGTCGCCGAAGGCGTCGAGACGCCGGAGCAGATGCAGCGCATCCGCGAAGAGGGCTGCACCGACGTGCAGGGCTATCTCATCAGCAGGCCGATACCGGCCGACGACCTCATGACCTTCCTCGCGAGCTACCCGCCGCACGCGTGATCCACCCCAGTCCCGGATAGTCTCTGATGAGCGAACTCTATCGCCTGGTCTACGCGAGCAAGAACCTGCTGAAGGGATCGGAGGCCGAGATGACGGCATCGATCACGCAGATCCTCGCGGCGTCGCAACGGAACAACGCCGAGTCGGACGTGACCGGCGCGCTGATGTTCAATGCGGGGGCGTTCGCCCAGGTTCTGGAGGGACCGCGCCGCGAGGTCGAGGAGACGTTCGAGCGGATCCAGTGCGACGATCGGCACGGCGACGTGACGGTCCTTCAATGCGGGCCGACCGAGAAGCGCGGCTTCGCGAACTGGTCGATGGCCTTCGTCGGCCAGTCCGCCGGGGGACAGGCGCAATTCAGCCAGCTGGCTGCCGAGAGCGGCTTCGACCTCTCGCGCCTGGACGGCGACGCCGTGTTCGCGATGCTGCACGGGCTCGTGCTGGAGGAGGAGCGGGTGCCGGCCCCCGCGCCGATCGCTTCGCCGTCCGAGGATCTGCCCGCAACGGGCCTCGATGTCGAGCAGCTGCGAACGGAGATCGCGCAGCTTCGGCGAGCGGATGCGGCCCCCCGGATCCCGCCGGCGCCCGACGCGGTCCTGGCCGGCCCGATCGCGGTCGTCGGCC